>CAIRAS010000461.1 GCA_903876615.1 uncultured Holophagaceae bacterium | reverse complement strand
TGCCCGGCGACATCAGCGAGAAGCTGCGGCCCTACATGCAGCCCATCTACGACAACCTCGAGTTCATCGTGGCCGCCAATACCGAGGCCCGGCGCCGCAGCACCATGACCGCGGGCCAGCTGGAGGAGGCCGGCTATCTCAGCGTTGAACCCCTCACCTACATCCGCGGCCGCAGCATCCCCAAGCAGTACCTGGTGGTGGACGAGGCCCAGAACCTCACGCCCCACGAGGTGAAGACGATCCTCACCCGGGCCGGTGAAGGCACCAAGGTGATCTTCACCGGGGACCCGCACCAGATCGACAATCCCTATGTGGACGCCAGCACCAACGGCCTGAGCTTCCTGGCCGAACACTTCAAGCACCTCGACATCTCTGGCCACGTCACCCTCCAGAAGGGCGAGCGCAGCAAGCTGGCCGAGCTGGCGAGCAACCTTCTCTAGGATCTCCCCATGGTCGACTCCTCCTGGGACAACAGCGGCCAGGGCGCCCCTGCCAAGACCGGCCTGCCGCTCTGGGGCAAGATCGGCCTCGGCTGCGGCGTGGCCTTCCTGATCCTGATGGGCACCTGCGTGGGCGGGGCGGCCTTTGTCCGCCACCGGCTGCAGAAGGATCCCGAGGGCTTCAAGAACAAAGTCGTGGGCTTCGCCCTCGACAAGATGAAGCCGGACTGGGACGACTTCCGGACAGTGGTCGGGCAGCTGCGCACCCCCGAGGGCTGCCGGGGCCTCTATGCCGGCAGCCCCGAGCTGGCCAAGACCTGGCCCACGGAAGCGGACTTCCTGGCCGCCGCGGCCAAGTGGCAGGGCGACCTCGCCCCTACGCCGGAGCTGACGCCGGACCTGATGGAGCACCACGGACTGCACATCAACCGGGACTTCAGCGGCAAAGTGACCGTGGGCTGGAGCCCCCGGCCCGGTCCGGCCGTCTACGTGACCTTCGCCCGGGCGCGGAAGCGGGGCGAGCAGGGCCCCCGGCAGGTCGTGGATCTCGACGTTCGCCGATAAGGTTGGACCACCCTGCGATCAGCATTGAGCCTGCGGGGATTTTCCGCCAAGATTCAGGCATGACTGCTGCTTCCGGATCCGTATCTGCTGCCATGGCCCTGCTCACGAAGGGCACGGTGACTTGCCACAAGCTGGAGCAACTGGAGGCCAAGCTCAAAGAAGGGCGGCCTTTGCGCATCAAGGCCGGCTTCGACCCCACGGCCCCGGACCTGCACCTGGGCCACGGTGTGCTCATCCGCAAGATGGCCCAGTTCCAGAAGCTTGGCCACGAGGTCACCTTCCTGATCGGCGACTTCACGGGGCTCATCGGGGATCCCACCGGCAAGAAGGCCACCCGCCCGCCCCTCACGCGGGAGGAAGTCCTGGCCAATGCCGAGACCTACAAGCACCAGGTCTTCAAGATCCTGGATCCCGAAAAGACCAAGGTCCGGTTCAACAGCGAGTGGTTCGGGGACTTCCGGGGGGAGCAGTGGATCCGGCTGGCCTCCCGCTTCACCCTGGCGCAGATGCTGGAGCGCAACGACTTCGCCAAGCGCATGGAGGCTCATGAGCCCATCTCCATGCACGAGCTGCTCTACCCCATGAGCCAAGCCTACGACAGCGTGGCCCTGGAGGCCGACGTGGAGCTGGGTGGCAACGACCAGCTGTTCAACCTCATGCAGGGCCGGATCCTCATGGAGGCCTCGGGCCAGAAGCCCCAGGTGGTGCTGACGGTGCCCCTGCTGGTGGGCCTGGACGGCGTGGAGAAGATGTCCAAGTCCATGGGCAACTACATCGGCTTCCTGGAGGACCCGGACACCCAGTTCGGCAAGGCCATGAGCGTCAGCGACAACCTCATGTGGGACTGGTATCTGCTGCTCACGGACCTGCTACCCCCGGAGATCGGCGCCCTGAAGCAGGGCCACCCCATGGAGGCCAAGAAGGGCCTGGCCCGGCGCATCGTGGCCGACTTCCACGGCGAGGCCGCCGGCCAGGAGGCCCAGGACCGCTGGGTGCGCCGCTTCTCAGAGCGCAGCCAGGAGCAGGCCCCGGAGATTCCCATGGCCCCCACGGACGGGGAGCTGCCCCTGGCCCGCCTCCTGGTGGACCGGGGCCTGGCCACCAGCCGCAAGGAGGCCGAGCGCCTCATCGGCCAGGGTGCCGTGAGCCTGGATGGCGCCAAGGCCGTGGATCCGGCCCTGCGCCTGGCGCTGGTCCCGGGCCAGTCCCTGCTGGTCAAAGTCGGTAAACTCAAGTTAGAGCGATGGGTGGTCTCATGAGTCTTCCTGCCCTGAAGGATCTCTTCGAGCGCCAGCGGTCCCGGGCTACCGGGCTCTGGGTCCTGGGCGAGGAGCCGAAGCGTACTATCTATATGGAGGCCGGGGACATCGTCTTCGCCACCAGCACGGACCCCCTGGATCGCCTCACCCACCTGCTGGTGGAGCGGGGGAAGATCACCCAGGCCCAGCTTGACTACGCCATGGCCAACCTCAACCCGGCCATGTCCATCGGCAAGAACCTCATCGAGATGGGCTTCATCACCCAGCGGGACCTGCTGGCCGTGGCCAAGGGCCAGGTGGAGCGCGTGGTCGGGACCTGCCTCGCCGCCACCGACGAGGTTCCAGCCTTCGAGGCCCGGGAGCTCGACGCCCGCACCGTGCGCCTGCCCTTCGATACGCCGGCCATGCTGCTGGCCGGGGTGCTGGCCCTCAGCGACCGGGAGCTCATGCTGGAGGAGCTGGGCCCCCTCAACCAGGTCGTGGTCCTGGAGTCCCGGCGCCTGCAGGACTTCACCCTGCCTGCCGATCTCGCCAAGCTGCCGGGCCTCCTGGACGGCACCCGGACCCTCCTGGAGCTGAGCCGGGAGACCAGCGTCGAACCCTTCCGCTTGGGCGCCTTCATCCTGTTCCTCCGGGAGATGGGCTGGGCGCGCCTCCATGAGCTGCCCCCCCTGGACCGGGGCGCCCTGGAGCGGGCCCTGGAACCCGCGGAAACCACCATCTCCCCGGCCCTGCCCGAGCCGGAGTCCGCCCCCGAGCCCCTGCTGGCGGAGGAACCGCCCGCCGCGCCTCCACCAATGGACGAGCCCGCCGCCACCCCCTACACCACTCAGGAAGTCAGCCTGGCGCCCCCGGAGCTCCCGAGCCTGGGGCCCGAGGATGAGCTCGAGGAGCCTCTCCTGACGGTTCCGGAGCCTCTGGCCCCGCCGGAGCCCGCCCTGCCCATCCAGCACGAAGCCGAGGTTGGCCTGGAAGAACCTCCGGCTGCAGACGCCCCCGAGGCCGAGGCTGCGCCCCCGGCCCGGCGAAGCTGGCTGCTCTTCCTCCTCATTCCCCTGGTCGGCCTGGGCCTCTGGGGCGGGCTCAAGTGGTCCCGGGCCCGCCGGGCCGCGGCGACCCCTGCGCCCAAGGTGGAACCAGCCCCGGTCCCCAAGCCCACGCCACCCCCCGCAGCGCCCGCTCCGGCAGACCCGGCACCCGAAGCCGCGAAGCCCGCCCCGGCGCCTGAAGCCGCCAAGCCCACTCCGGCCCCGGTCGTGGCACCCAAGGCCGCCCCGGAACCTACCAAGCCGGCTCCGCCCGTAGCCAGTGGCCCTGCCTCCAAGTCCCAGCGGCTCCAGACCATCGCCCAGGGCAACTGGAAGCAGGCCATCGCCGAGGGCACCGCCCAGCGGGAGGTCCTGCAGGGCCGGTGGACGCTCCGCCTGGAGATCGCCTGCATGGGAGCCACCATCCAGCAGGCCGCAGAGCTGCTGAACAAGCAGGACCCGGACCTGTTCATCGTGCCCATGGCGATGCGGGATGGGCGGACCTGCTACCAGATCTTCCTGGGCTCCTACGGCTCCGAAGCGGCGGCCAAGGCGGCGGCCCAGAGCCTGCCAGCCCCCTTCCTGGTCGAAGGGAACCGCCCGAAGCCCTTCCGGGTGGCCCAGATACCCGATCGGCAGTAAATCTAAACACAATCATCGCTGAATATATGCTTATTGAGATTATCGATCCTTTACAAACGGGGTCGGTTGCCGATACTGTGTATGTATACGAGTCGGACCTATAAATTTTGGCCGACTGATCTTTGTGGAGTCCGATGCTGTCCCTCTTCCATCCAACCAATTGGAGTCAGGCGTGCGTGTCGTGGATCCACGAGATCCAGGTCGCCTTCGACCCTCCAACGCCGGTGGAACTTGGGAAAGGTGGCTTCCTCAGGATCATGCGCTTACCCATGCGTGGCTTGGCGGCGCTGGTGGCGCTCAGCTTCACCCTGCACTGCACCCGGCCTCCCGTGGCCTGGGCACCCACGCCAGCGGGTTCCCGCGGTCCCGGTGCTTCCGAGGGTCAGCCCTACATGGAAGAGGGTCAGGCCAGCTGGTATGGCGGGGCCGACGACGGCTTTGCCGGGCGACCCACGGCCAACGGCGAGATCTTCGATCCTGAGCAGTTCACCTGCGCCCACCGCACCCTGCCCCTGGGCAGCTTCGTGGAAGTGGAGAACCTGGAAAACCGCAAGCGCACCGTGCTGCGGGTGAACGACCGGGGTCCCTTCGCGAAGGGCCGCATCCTTGACCTCTCCATGCGCGGCGCCAAGGAGCTCGGCTTCCTGGGGGTCGGCACCACCCGCATCCGTCTCCGCACCGTGGATGCCATGGGTCTACCCGTGGCCCTGGACCCGGCCTTCGACAAGGCGAATCCCTACGTTGTGCAGGTGGCCGCACTTTCAAATCCCAAGAATATCGAAGCACTTAGGCACGAACTTGAAAACACCTTCGGCGAGGTCTCCCTCCAGGGAGTCACCACCCGCGGGGGTCTGACGGTGAAGCGCGTCCGGGTGGGCAGCTTCACCAGCCGCCAGGACGCCGAGCAGTCCGCCGAGCAGATCGCCAAGCTCCTCAAGGACCGTGGTGTCGAGCCCTTCATCACCCGCCAGCGCTGAGGCCATCCGGCCCTTCCTGGTCATTCCCGCCGGCGGCCGGGGCGTGCGCATGGGGGGCGGCGTGCCCAAGCAGTTCCGGGACTGGGATGGCCGGCCCCTGCTCCAGGTCACGGTGGAGGCCTTCCTGGCCCCGGGCATGCCCCCCCTGGCTGGCATCGCCCTGGCCGTGCCCGAGTCCCATCTCGAGGAAGCCCGCGGCTGGCCCTTCCCTGTGCCCTGCACCGTGGTCCCCGGCGGCGATTCTCGCCAGCAGTCCGTGTGGGCCGCGCTCCTCTCCCTGCCGGACCGGCCCCTCGCGCCGGTGATGATCCATGACGCCGTGCGCCCCTTCCCGCCCGCGGCCCAGCTCTGGGAAGCCCTGGAGGCCTTGAACCAGTTCGACGGGACCCTCCTGGGCGAGCCCTCCACGGACACCCTCAAGCGGGTGGACAGCACCGGCCGGGTGCTGGGCACCGAGCCCCGGGAGGAGTTCTTCCGGGCCCAGACCCCCCAGATCGCCCGACTCGCCACTTGGTTGAGGGTCTTCGAGGCCGCCGAGCGGGACGGTTTCACAGGCACCGACGATGTGGCGCTCCTGGAGCGCCTGGGTCTGGCGGTAAAGCTGATCCCCAGCCCCAGCTCCAACCTGAAGCTGACCACCCCCGAAGACTGGGAGCGGGCCCGCCCCCGCTGAGGGGGCTGACCACAGGTGTGGTTCAGAACCCACAATTCTCTTTTAATATATTTAAATTAAATCATGCAATGATTTAATTTAAATATTGGCACAGTATTGGCATAGAGACCCCCAGAGGTTCCCATGCCCCGCAGTGCCACGCCCCAGACCCTGAGCCGCGAGATCACGATCTCGGGCCGCGGCCTGCACGGCAACCGGCCCTGCACCGTGCGCCTGGTGCCTGTGTCTGCTCCCTCGGGCCTGGTGTTCGTCCACCTGCCCACCGGCACCGAGCTCCCCGCCAAGGCCGAACTGGCCGGCGACCTGGTCCTGGCCACCACCCTGGTCAAGGACGGCGTGCGGCTCCAGACCGTGGAGCACCTGCTGTCCGCCCTCATGGGCCTGGAAGTCGAGCACCTCCGCATCGAAGTGGACGCCGAAGAGCTCCCCATCCTGGACGGCAGCGCCGCCCCCTGGGTCGAAGCCATCCTGCGGGCCGGTGCCAAGTCCCTGGCAGGGCGCCGCCGCTTCCTGAAGGTCACCCAGCCCGTCGAGGTCCGCAACGGCGACCGCTGGATCCGCGTCCTGCCCTTCGACGGCTTCCGCCTGCGCTATGTCATCGACTTCCCCGTGCCCGCCCTGGGCCGCCAGAGTCGCGAGCTGAGCCTCACCCCGGAGAAGTACCGCCGGGAGCTGAGCGCCGCCCGCACCTTCTGCCTGGAGCAGGAGATCGACCTGATGCGTGCCCGTGGCCTCGCCCTGGGCGGCAGCCTCGACAACGCCGTGGTCTTTGGCGCCGATGGCCCCCTGAACGAGTCCCTGCGCTTCGAAGACGAAGCCGTCCGCCACAAGATGCTCGACCTCGTCGGTGACCTGGCCCTGCTGGGCGCGCCGCTGCTGGGTCTCGTGGAGGCCCATGCCGCCGGCCACGCCCTGCACGTCGCCCTCACCCAGGCCATCCTGGCCAATCCCGCCTGCTGGGAGTGGACCGAAGACGCCAAGCCCGCCAACGTGCGCCGCTTCTTCCACCCCCTGGTGGCCCAGCCCGCCTGAGCCGGACCCACGGTATTTGCGGTTGTGCTCCCGGCATGAATCGGGCAGACTTAGCTCTTCACCTCCGAGGTGCATAGGTGTTACTTCATCCCAATCACTGACCTGATCGACCGGGCCCAAGTCCCGGGGTGGGTGGCCTCTCTGGGCCGAAATGCGGGGATGGAGGAAGACACGCGGAAGGCCGTCGCGGCCATCCTGGCGGACGTGCGCCGCGAGGGGCTGCCGGCGGTGCTGGCCTGGACCCGGAAGCTGGACGGCGTCAGCCTTGAGCCGTCGGCCTTGCAGATCCCGGGTTCGGCCCTGGAAGCCGCCCGCGCGGACCTGGACCAGCGCCAGCCGGACCTCATGGCCGCCCTGCGGGAGATGATCGGCAACGTGCGGCGCTTCGCCGAAGGCCAGCGCGGCTGCCTGCGCGACCTGGAGCTGCCCCTGCCCCTGGGCGGCACCGTGGGCGAGCGCTGGTGCCCCATGCAGGCGGCGGGTGTTTACATCCCCGGCGGCCGGGCCTTCTACCCCTCCACCCTGGCCATGACCGTCATCCCCGCCCAGGTGGCCGGGGTGCGCCGCATCGTGGGGGTCACGCCGCCCAAGCCCCAGGCCACCCTGCCCGGCGCCTGGGGGGTGGATCCCCTGGTCCTGGCCTGCGCGGCGGAGCTGGGTCTCACGGAGCTCTACCCCTTCGGCGGCGCCCAGGCCCTGGGCTGGCTGGCCTACGGCGAGCCCGCCGTGGACCTCATCGCGGGCCCCGGCAACCGCTTCGTGGCCGAGGCCAAGCGGCAGCTCATCGGCACCTGTGGCATCGACGCCCTGGCGGGCCCCACGGAGCTGCTGGTACTGGCCGACGCCAGCGCCGACCCCGCCTGGCTGGCCGAGGACCTGCTGGCCCAGGCCGAGCACGACCCCGATGCCGCCGCCGTCCTTATCAGCTCCGATCGAACCTTGCTGGAAGCCGTGGCCCTCGAGCTGCAGGCCCGGGTGGCAGCCTCGCCCCGGCGGGAGATCCTCGAGCAGAGCCTCGCGGCCCACGGGCGGCTGGTCTGCGCGGCCCGGGAGCTGGCCGTGGCCGTGGCCCAGGCCTGGGCGCCCGAGCACCTCGAGCTCTGCGTCCGCGATCCCGAGGCCTGGTTGCCGGATCTGACCACCGCGGGCGCCGTCTTCATCGGTGCCGCCAGCGCCGAGGCCTTCGGCGACTACGGTGCCGGTCCCAACCACGTGCTGCCCACGGACCGCAGCGCCCGCTACACCAGTCCCCTGGGCGTGGCCACCTTCCTCAAGCGCCAGAGCCTGCTGCGGCTCTCGGCGGGTGACGCCGCCGCCATGGCCCCCTGGGTCCAGCGCCTCGCCGAGGCCGAGGGCCTGACCCACCACGGTCGCAGCGCAGGCCTCCGCGCCCACCGCCGCCCCTAGGCACCGCGCCTGCTCCTGCCGAGTGCCCGCGCTTCTCCCGGCCTGAAGGCCTGGAACCCTCCTACCCTTCTCTTGAGTCCCCATGCCGCTCCTCCGCCCCGATCTTGCCGACCTGCCCGCCTACCAGCGGCCGCCTGAGCCGTCGGCGGGCCTGCGGCTGCACATGAACGAGCTGCCCACGGACTGGCCCGAGGCCGCCCGGGAGGCCCTGCTGGCCCGGCTCCAGACCCTGCCCTTCAATATCTACCCCGAGCGCCAGGCAGAGCTCACCGAGCGGCTCCGCCAGCGCCTGGGGGCTCCGGTGGGAGGGCTGCTGCTGGGTCCCTCCAGCGGCGCCCTGCTGGACCTGGTGGCCCTGGCGGGCCTCACGCCGGGAGACACCGTCGCCATTCCCGAGCCCGGGTTCAGCCTCTATCCCCTGCTGGCGCGCCGCCACGGCGGCCGGGTGCGCCTGGTGCCCCAGGGCACGGGCTTTCCGCTGGAGCCCTGGTTCCAGGCCCTCGACTGCCGCCAGCTCTGGCTCACCCTGCCCAACAATCCGACCGGCGCCTGGCTCTCCCTGGCGGAACTGGAGCCGCTGCTGGAGGCCGCCGCCGCTCGGCCGAATCCCCCGCTGGTGGTGCTGGACGAGGCCTACGCGGAGTTCGCCCCTGCCACCCACCGCCTGGCCGTGGACCGCTTTCCGAACCTGGTGCTGCTGCGCACCTTCAGCAAGGCCCTGGCCTCCGCGGCCTGGCGCCTGGGCTACCTGGTGGGCGCTCCCGCCCTCATCGGCCGCCTCGCCGCCCTGCAGCTGCCCTACTCCATCCCCTCCGCCAGCCTTGAGGCCCTGGATGTGGCCCTGGACTTCGCCCCGGCCTTCGAGTCGGCGGTGCGGGCCCTGCCCGAGCGCCGTGACCGCTTCGCCACCGCGCTGACCACCCACCGCGCGGCCCCCAGCGCTGGCAACTTCCTGCACGTGACCCCGGACCCCAGCGCCCTGCTGGAGCCCGCCGGCATCAAGGTGCGCCGCCTGCCCGGCGCTGACGCGGCTCGGGTGAGCCTGGGCACCGAAGCCGACTCCGCGCGGGTGGCGGCGGTGCTGGGAGCGGCCCTGCCCGACCCCGCCCCCCGGCCCCGGCGGCGCCTGCTCGTGCTGGACATCGACGGCGTGCTCATCGACGCAGACCGCAGCTTCCTCGAGGCCGTGGCCCGAGCCCTGGCCGAGCTGCGCCCGGCCCTGCCCTGGACCGACGCCAGCTACCGCGCCTTCAAGCGGGCGGGGGGCTTCAACAACGACTTCCGCCTCGCCGCAGGCGCCCTGGCCCTGGCCGAGGCCCACGGGGACCTGGACCTCCAGGCCCTGGTGGAAGCCGCTGCGGGCCGGGGCTTCCCGGAGCTGGAGGCCCGCCTCCAGGCCCTGGAGCCCGTCGCCCAGGTCGTGGTACAGAAGCACTACGCCGACACCATCAAGCTGGAGCGACCCCTGGCCAGCCTTACCCAGCTGCAGGCCCCGGGCTGGGAGCTGGCCGTGCTCACGGGCCGCCCGCCCGAGGAGCTGGTGCTGGCCTGGCAGGTGCTGGGCTACAGCCTGCCCGCGGTGTGCGACGCCGCGCCCCACCTCCGCAAGCCCGAACCCGCCGGGCTCCTCCAGCTGGCCGACGCCTTCCGGGCCGAGGAGATCGTCTTCGTGGGCGACACCGTGGACGACGCCCGCTGCCTCCGGGCCGCCGCTGCGCTCCGTCCCGAAGTATCCTGGCGCTTCGGGGCCGTGGGTCCCGACCGCACCCGCTTCGCCGCCCCGGAAGATCTGCAATGCGAAACCCTGCTTCACCTGCTCCAGGAGCTGCCATGAGGTCCACCTCCCTCTATCGCGTCACCGGCGAGACCAGCATCCAGCTGAGCCTGGACCTGGATGGCGGCGAGGTCCGCATCCGCACGGGCCTG
>CAIRAS010000460.1 GCA_903876615.1 uncultured Holophagaceae bacterium | reverse complement strand
GTTGCCCTAGGCAGCGAGAGCCAGTTCGAAGTTATCGTTGGCAGTTTGGTTTGGGCGGATTGATAAGGGGGCCATCCGTCCAACCCCCGCCTGCACCGGACACCTGGATCACGACCTGTCGAAACCGGTCACCCCCATGTGTTACGTGCTGAACCTGATCGTGGTGCGATCAGTACCGCTCGGCCTGCCCCCTCAAGGGCCCGGATCGGGCGGAGGTTGAGTATGGGCGTTGGCCCGGGGGTCCGCAAGGGGTGGGTGCTTGGAGAGACCCAGTCACACAGAGCCACTCCAATACACAGAAACGGCCGGTGCTCACGTTGAACGGCTTGGGTTCCGGTTCACCCGTTTTCAAGACATGACCAGTCTTCATCCCCTTCATCCGCTTTTATCCCTGTTGCTGTTTTTTTGAACAGGGATGGAGGAGATGAAGGGGATCGGGAGCTGCGAGGGCTGGGTCGAGTCGCCCACCTGGTTCCGTGAGGCCCAGCACGCACTCACTGCACGGTCACTTCCCTTGTTTCCGCCGTTCGGTGATGCTCTCGCCGCCGATGCCCCAGTTGTCCGTGTCCACCTCGTCGATGACGACGACGGTGGTCTGGGGGTTCTTGCCGAGGACATCCACCAGCAGCTGGGTGGCGCCCTGGATGAGGGCGGCCTTCTGCGCGGGGGTGGCGCCCTCGCGGGTGATGCGGATGTTCACGTAGGGCATGGGGACTCCTTGGGGGCCTGCAGGTTCATCCTTTCAGCAGCTTCCGCTCCCGCAGGAAGGCCTCCAGCTCGGTGGCGTCGGCTTCGGCCAGGGCCCGCTCGGGGACGAGGATGGCCTGGGCGCGGCTCACGCGGAAGAGCCAGAACCCGCTGTGCCGCTGGATGCTGGCGAAGGCGGACCAGGCCAGGCTGCCGGCGGTGGCCTCGGTCTGCAGGGTCAGGCCCTCGTCATCCAGCGCCACCTCCATGGGTGGGTAGGCTTGCTCACCGCGGCGGTAGCGGGCCCAGCGGAGCACGGCCTCGGGCATGACGAGGAGGAGGAGGCCGTTCAAGGCAATGAAGATCCCCTGTCCGCGGGAGCCCATCTGGTTGCTGGCGTAGCCCATGAGCAGCAGCAGCAGGCCCGCGCCCACGGACACGCCGTAGCTGTACCGCTTGAAGGCCCGCGTCCCGCGCAGTGCTTCTTCTGGGGTGAGGGTGTACTGGGCCGTGATCTGCATGGGCATCCTGGTGAAGCTTCCATCATCGCCTGGGTTGGGACGAAAAGAGGGGATGTAAGCAGAGGACTGCCGAGGCGCGGAGGGGAGCGGAGAATGACCCATTCCCTGCATCCCCTTCATCCCTGTAGACAATGCCTTTAAGAACGGGGTTGCACGGACGCGAACCGTGAGGCCGGACCCTGGCCACCCCACCCCACCGCTTCAGTGGGCGTGCTGGCCCAGGGCGCTAGTGCCAAGTAACAGGGATGAAGGGGATGAAGGAGATAAAAGCATTCCAACCCGCGCATACCGCACGGCCCAGCTTCTCTTCTTGCCCTTCGGGGTGATCCTTTCCCCGAGCGCTCTGGATCGCCTACCACCCACGTAACTCGTTGGCCTTTTTTACGCGCTCCAGGGCCAGCACGAGGGCGGCGGTGCGCCAGGTGCAGCCGTGGGCGACGACGCGCTCGCGAACCTCGGCGAAGGCCTGTACCAGGGCCTTCTCCTCCTTGCTGAAGATTTCCGCTTCGTCCCAGAAGAGCTGCTGGAGGTTCTGCACCCACTCGTAGTAGGACACCGTCACGCCACCGGCGTTGGCGAGGATATCGGGGATCACGGGGATGCCCCGGGCCTGGAAAATGGTGTCGGCCTCGGGCGTGGTGGGGGCATCGGCGCCTTCCAGCACGAGCCGGGCCTGGACCAGGGGGGCGGTCTCCCGGGTAAGCACACCGCTCAGGGCCGCGGGAATCAGGATGTCACAGGGCTGCTCCCAGAGGGTGGCGGGGTCGAAGGCTTCGCCGCCCGGGAAGCCCGCCACGGTGCCGCGGTTGCCATGGGCATGGGCGCGGAGGGCGGGGATATCGAGGCCCCCCGGGGCCCGCACGGCGCCGTGGAGATCCGCCACGGCGGTGACCTTGGCACCGGCCTCGTGGAGGAAGGTGGCGGCGTAGCTACCCACATTGCCGAAGCCCTGGAGGGCCACCGACGCCCCTTGCAGGGTGCCGCCCAGCACGCCTTCCCAGGCTTCCCGGGCGCAGATGGCCAGGCCCTTGCCCGTGGCGGCCTCCCGGCCCTGGCTGCCGCCCAGCTCCAGGGGCTTGCCGGTGACGCAGGCGGGCTGGTAGCCGTTCTTGCGGCCGTACTCGTCCAGCACCCAGGCCATGGTCTGGGCGTTGGTGTTCAGGTCCGGGCCCGGCACGTCGCGGGTGGGGCCCAGCACCATGGAGAGCTTGGAGATGTAGCGGCGGGTCAGCATCTCCAGCTCGTGGAGGGACAGCTTGGCGGGATCGCAGGTGATGCCGCCCCGGGCGCCGCCGAAGGGGATGTTCACCACGGCGGTCTTCCAGGTCATGAGGCTGGCCAGGGCCCGGACGTCATCCAGGTCCAGGTCCGGGTGGTAGCGGAGGCCACCCTTCTGGGGGCCCCGCACGCCGTTGTGCTGGACGCGGTAGCCCTTGAACACGTGCAGGGTACCGTCCTCCATGCGCAGGGGCATGGCCACCGTGATCTCGCGGTAGGGCGTCTTCAGCAGCTCCCGGAACTCGAGGGAGAGGTCGAGGAGGTCGGCGGCCGCGTCGAACTGCCGGTTCACGTTCTCGAAGAGGTTCGTGTGCCTGGTCATACCCACCTCGCGGTGTCCCTGTCCCCAGCTTCCATCCCCAGTATGGTGCCGCATGGCCCTTGGGGCCCGTTCCACCCCCGCAGCGCATGAAAAACCCCAATGCCAGGAGGCTCGCCTCCTGGCTTTGGGGTTGGGTGAAAAACTCGGACTGGGAAGAACTCAGTCCTGCTTGAGGCCCTTGAGGCCGATCTCGTAGCGGATATAGGTGATGCCCCAGGCGCCGTTGGGCATCTTCACGCAGCTGACGGTGAGGACCTTGGTGCCGTCGAAGCCCAGGGCCATGTCCTTGACCCCGGTCAGGCCGAACTGGGCGGCGGCCAGGTTGTCGGTGATGCCCATGTGGGTCATCTTGCCCCAGGTCTTGGGGGTGAGGCCCTTCAGGATGCGGTAGATGCCGGCGTTGTAGGCCAGCCGGGCATCCTTGACCGGGTAGTCGTCCGTGGGGCCGCCGGGCAGGCTGTCGAGCTTGGCCGCCAGGTGCTCGATGCCCAGGCCCTTGAGCTCTTCGGGGGTCAGGGTGAGGCCCATCTGCTTGGCGTTGTTGTGGAGGTTCATGGCGCCGGGGTAGACCACGTTGGGCGTGATGGGGGTGATCACGGCGGCGGTCTTGTAGTCCTTGCGCACGGACAGGTACTGCAGGTGGCCGAGGATGGCGGCGGGATCCTTGGCGGGCTCCGGTGCGGAGGTGGGTACCGGGTCCCCTCCACAGCCGATGAAGGCAGGCACAAGCAGCAGGCTGGCGAGGGAGAACAGCAGGGATCGGCGCATGGGTGACCTCCTAAAAAATCGGGACCAAGAGGATGGTGGTACCTTCCCCGAGCGCTGCCAAGGGATATTCATCACAATGGAATCATGTATCCCATCTCCCTCCTCGCATTCGGCCGTTTACGCCTGGAACCCTGTCGTGGTCTGCAGGGCCACTACCTCGACATGCTCCGGTCCTACGCCCGGATGAGCGTCACCGAGCTGCCCGAAGGGAAGGGCGATCCGGCCCGGCAGCTCAAGGACGAGGCGGACCGGCTGCGGTCGAAGCTGGCGGGGGTGAAGTGTCCCGTGCTGCTGACGCCGGAGGGGAAGCTGCGGGACAGCGAGGCCTTCGCGCAGTGGCTGGCAGTCCGCATGGACCGGGGCGACAGCCTGGCCTTCGTCCTTGGCAGCAGCCACGGCTTCGATCCCGGCCTGAAGCGGGACATCCCCGAGCAGATGAGCCTGTCGCCCATGACCTTCCCCCACGAGCTGAGCCGGGCCATGTTCCTGGAGCAGCTCTACCGGGCCTTCACCATCCTGCGGGGCAAGGACTACCACAAGTGAGCGGGCTGGCAGGGCGTTGGGGCGTCATTCCATTCGCCCTTTTTCCGCCTCTGGCCCACACTGGGTGCTCATGACCCGAACCGCCCCCGAGCCCCCGGCTCATCCCATGGACCGCTTCTTCGCCCCCCCGGAGGGACGGATCTTCGCCTGCTTTCCCGGGGCCGAGGACCGCCCGGGCCAGCGGCGCATGGCGGAGCTGGTCCATGACGCGGTGCGGGAGGCGTCGGCACTGTTCCAGAAGTGGCGCGACCAGGGCGGCGACGCCGAGGCCCGGCCCGAGGCGGTGATCCAGGCCGTGGAGGCGGGCACCGGCACCGGCAAGAGCCTGGGCTACCTGGTGCCCGCCCTGGCGGCGGG
The DNA here is from genome assembly GCA_903876615.1 of uncultured Holophagaceae bacterium. The sequence continues at coordinate 1,014 of CAIRAS010000460.1, read as the reverse complement.
GCCCAAGCCCATCCTGGTGGCCACCCGCACCAAGCACCTCCAGCGCCAGCTGCTGGAGGAGGACGTGCCCCGGGCCGCCGGCATCCTGGAGCGTCCCATCAAGGCGGTGCTGGCCAAGGGCCGGGCCAACTACCTCTGCAAGGTGGCCTGGGAGGCGGTGTCCGCGGACCCGGCCGTGGAGCTCACCCGCGCCGACCAGCAGCTGTGGCTGGCCCTGCAGCGCTGGGCCCCCACCACCCCGGACGGGGACCGCGAAGGCCTGGGCCGCTTCGGCGAGGGCGAGTCGCCCCTGTGGGACAAGGTCAACGCCCGGGCCGAGCGCTGCACCGGCCGCCAGTGTCCGAGCTACGAGAGCTGCCACCTCACGAAGCTGCGCCAGGAGGTGGCCGAGGCCGACCTCATCATCGTGAACCACGCCCTGCTCATGGCCGACCGGGTGCTGCGCGAGTCCGCCTTCGGTCAGGTGCTGCCGGACGCGCCGGTGCTCATCCTGGACGAGGCCCACGACCTGGAGGAGCAGCTCACGGAGAGCTGCGCCGAGGCCTGGTCCAGCCGCGCCATGAACCTGCTCTTTACGGACCTCCGCGAGGCGGCCAAGGGCGCCGGCGCGGGCCTGGCGGTGGCCCTGGCGCCCTGGGAGCGCTCCTGGGCGGACCTGCTGGGCTGGGTGCCCATGGACGGGGGCGTGACGGCCCTGGTGGCCCCGGGACCCGAGATGAAGGCCCTGGCGGACGCCGTGGGGGGCTGGGTGGAGGCGGGCCATCCCCTGCTGCAGGAGACCCGGCGGCTGGCCTCGGCCGATCCCGAGAACCCCATCTGGCTGCGCCTCGCCGAGCGCGTGGGTACGGCCTTCTCGCGCATGGAGCAGATCTTCGCGCAGCCCGAGGGCTGGGTGTCCACCCTCAACCGCGAAGGTCCGAACCTGGTCCACTTCAAGTCCAACCCCGTGGACATCCGGCCCTTCTTCCACCAGCACGTGCGGCGCGGCTTCGAGACCGTGGTGCTCACCAGCGC
>CAIRAS010000459.1 GCA_903876615.1 uncultured Holophagaceae bacterium | reverse complement strand
CTCACTCCAGTCCCGGGCCTGCCCCTGGCCATCGGGGTGGACTTCGGCCTGACCCCGGCCGCGGTGATCGGGCAGCAGCTGCCGGACGGCCGGATTCATGTCTTGGACGAGTTCGTCTGCGACGACAGCGGGATTGTTCGGTTCGCCACGAGCCTGACCGCGTTCATGAAGCAGCGCTACCCGGACAATCCGGTGGCCATTGCCGTGGGCGATCCTGCGGGAACCGCTCGGGGCCCCGACGAGCGGACCTGCTTCGAGATCATGAACCAGCACACCCCCTGGCGGTGGCGGCCAGCCTCCACCAACGACCCCACCCTGCGCATCGAGTCCGTCTCGGCCGCGCTGAACCGGATGGTGGATGGAAAGCCTGGGTTCCAGCTGGACCCCCGGGTGGGCGTCCTGCGCAAGGGGTTCGCTGGGGGCTACTGCTTCGCCCGGGTCCAGACCAAGGGCGATCCCACCTTCCACGAGACCCCCAAGAAGAACGCCTATAGCCACCCCCACGACGCTTTGCAGTACCTGATCGTGGCCTTGGGCGGGGCGGACCTGGTGCTGAACCGGGATAAGCGGCGCACCTCTGGTGTGAGGATGGCGGATGGGATCGACTTCCCCCTGGTGGGTGAAACAGTGCCGGAAGCCAGCGGAACCGGGGTCCGGTGGGGCAACCCACCCTACAAAATGTCAGATAAACCTAGCGGTCGGAAGGCAATCGGAACGGATTTTGACGTTTTCGATTGACTGTTGTGATATTCTCACCGCATTGAGAAAGGACGATCGATGAGTTCCATGGTTGGCCCGTCCCATAACACGCTCCTGGGCAACATCCTGGATCCGGGCCGGCTGTTCTCTGCGCCGAACGCCCCCACGGCACCCGTCATCCCGCCTCCGGCGCCCACCGTGGACAACAGCCAGGGCGCCTTGGACGTGGCGGCCCAGCAGCAGGCCCAGGCGCTCCAGCGCGGGCGCAGCGCCACCATCCTGACTAGCGGGTCCGGCCTGCCCAACGCTGGCACCACCAGCTCCTCGCTCCTGGGCTCCTGACATGGAACCCAACCTCCACCCCGAGGCCACGAACCTCCCCGCTTCCATCAACGCGCAGGACGAAATCGTCAGCGAGATCATGCGGGAGTTCGATTGGATGGCGGGCAACCGGGGTATCTGGGAAGTCCACTGGGAACGGACCAGTCGGGTGGTGCTGCCCTACTACAGCACCAGCTTCTACAGCCAGGGCAATGTGGTGCCGGGCCAGGAGCGCAACCAGTACCAGTTCGACGTCACCGCCAACGCGGCCTTGTGGAAGTTCGCCGCGGCATTGGAGTCCGAGATCACTCCGGCCAGCGACATCTGGCACCGGCTCCGGCCTACCGACCCCGTGCTCAAGGCGAACCGGAACGTCATGCAGTGGTTCGACCTGGTCAACGACCTGCTGTTCCACTACCGCTACAGCCCGCACAGCGGGTTCCAGGCGAACATGCACAGCGGCTACGTCAGTATCGGCGCCTTTGGCACCAGCTGCCTGTTCACCGATGCCTTTCGCGACCCGTTGCAGCCGGGCGTGAAGGGCCTGCGCTACCGGGAAGTCCATCTCGGCGAGTGCTACTTCGCGGTCAACCATCAGGGCCAGGTGGACAAGGTCTACCGGCGCTTCAAGATGAGCCTGCGGCAGATGGCGCAGCGCTG
>CAIRAS010000458.1 GCA_903876615.1 uncultured Holophagaceae bacterium | reverse complement strand
GGGCCGACCACGGTGGTGACCTTGCGGCAGATCTCCCCCACCTGGGCCGTGAACAGCAGGTGGTCGCTGCTGCCCAGGAACAGGCTCTTGCCCTGCATCTCGCGAGAGGTCATGTCCACGTACTTGGTGAGGTGGAACTGCAGCAGGTACTCGGCGATGGCGGGATGGGTGAGCACCAGCTCATTCAGCCGCTCCTTGGGCAGCAGGTAGCAGATGGTGTCCTGCAGCGCGATGGCCGTGGTCTTCTGCTGGCCGCCCATGAGGGACACCAGGCCGAAGGACTCGCCCCGCTCCCGGTAGTCGACCACCACCTCTTCGGAACCACCCTTGGGCCGCAAGGTGATCTTGACCACCCCCTTCTGGATGATGTGGAGGTTGTCCCCAGAGGGTCCCTCCTGCTGGAGGATCACCGCCCCCTTCGGATGGAACACCAGGGTCAGGCTCTGGGCCAGCTCCCGCAGCGCGAGCCCCTCCAGGAACTGATAGGGGGGAATCTGGGAAAGGAATCGGACCGCCTCTTCGATCAGCATCGCCACACCCAGAACAACAGGGAGGATGGCCCCCCAGATCTACCTTCGGCCTGGCTAAACATACCACTTCCAGGCACCTCATCCCGCATCCCCACCGCCCAGCCCTGGGTGCGCTAAGCTGGTGCCATGCGCCTTTCCCCGTCCCGCCAGCGCGGCTTCACCCTGATCGAACTGGTCGTCATCATGACCATCCTGGCTCTGCTCGCCACGGTGGGCTTGGTGGGCTACCGCCACAAGCTGCAGACGGCCCGGGAGGCCGTGCTGAAGGAAAACCTCTTCCAGATGAACCACTCCCTGGAGCAGCACCGCGCGGACCGCGGCAAGTATCCCTCCAGCCTCGGCCCCCTCAAGGAGTTCGGCTACCTGCGGGAGATCCCGGAGGATCCCATGACCCGCTCCCGGGACACCTGGCAGACCGAGCTGGAACCGCCGGACCCGGACAACCCCGATGCGGAGCTGGGCATCTACCGCGTGCGGAGCGGCTCCACGGACAAGGGCACGAACCAGATCCCCTACAACGAGTGGTAGGGCCTTTCGCCTCCGGTTGCCATCTGCCTCCACCACCCTCAGCCCAAGGCCCGCAGCATGAGCCCCACGACCCTGAAGCGCCTCGACCAGCTTTCCGTCCTGCTCCTTCTGCTCTGGGCCGGTGCGGCCCTGGGCTTCGGGATCTTCAGTGCGCCGGTCCTCTTCCGGGAGCTGTCCAGCCGGGACCTGGCCGGCCGCATCGCGGGCCTGATCATCGGCCGCCTGGACTGGGCGGCCTGGGTGGCCTTCGGCCTGGCGAGCCTCAGCTGGGGCGGCCGCTGGGTGGCCGAGGTGAAGGATGACCTCGTCGGCCCCATCCGCCTCTGGAGCGCGGCCCTGACCGTGGCCCTCCTCATGTGCCTGGCCAGCTCCTTCATCCTGACCCCCAAGATCCAGGCCATCCGGACCCGCATCAACGCCCCCATCGAGACCCTGACGCCGGACCACACGGACCGCGTGGCCTACAACAAGGCCCACGGACTCAGCCGCAATCTCTTCTTCCTGCGGATCCTCCTGGCCATGGGCATGGCGGCCACCGTGGGCCTGCTGCCCCGGAAGAATCCCGAGCCGGCCCCGGAAGCCCTGAGCTAGACCTCGGTCGAGACCTTCTCCGGCAGCTCCCATGCCTCCAGCTCCCGGGGCCGGGGCGGCCCGGGGATCAGGTCCCGCAGCCAGGTCCGGATCTCGTCGAGGCCGAGGCCCTCGGTGGCGCAGGTCTGCACCGCGCCCGGATGGCGCTTCTTCAGGTCCAGTCTCTGGGGCCGGTGCAGGCGGTCCACCTGGTTGAGGATCAGGAGCCTCGGCTGGGCCTCAATGCCTTCGGCCTCGCAGCCAATCTCCCGCAGGGTGGCCCCCACGATCTTGAGGTGCTCCTCCAGGTCCGGGTGGGCGGCGTCCGCCACCACCAGCAGGGCATCGGCGGTGCGGACCTCGCCCAGGGTGCTGCGGAAGGCCGCCACCAGCTGGTGCGGCAGCTTCCGGATGAAGCCCACGGTGTCTGCCACCAGGCACTGCCGGGGTTCCGGGTTGCCCTCGCCAGTCTCCGGATCGAAGTCCTGGCCCAGGAAGGCCTTGCGGGTGGTGGTGTCCAAGGTCGCGAAGAGCAGGTCCCGGGGCTCCCCCTCGCCGGTTAGGGCCTTCAGGAGGCTGGTCTTGCCGGCGTTGGTGTAGCCCACGAGGGCCACCCGGGGCAGGCCCTTGGGACGGCCCTGCCGCTGGGTCTGGCGGACCCGCTCCAGGTGGGTCAGCTCCCGCTTGAGCTGGCTGATGCGGGTGCGGGTGATGCGCCGGTCCACTTCGATCTGGGTCTCGCCAGGACCGCCGCGCAGGCCCACGCCGCCCCCCTGCCGCTCCAGGTGGGTCCAGGCGCCCTTGAGGCGGGGCAGCTCGTACTCGCAGCGGGCCAGCTCCACCTGGGCCTTGGCCTCCCGGGTCTGGGCGCGCTGCTCGAAGATGGCGAGGATCAGCCCCGTCCGGTCCATGCAGGCAAGGCCCGTGAGCTTCTCGATGGCGTTCACCTGGCTGCCGCTCAGCTCGTCATTGCAGATCAGGTGGCTGACCTCGTGCCGCCGGGCCTCCTCTGCCAGGGCTTCCAGCTGACCGGGACCATAGAAGGTCTTGGGTGCGATCAGCGCCCGCCGCAGGCCCCGCCGGGCCTGCACCTCGAAGCCACAGCTGCGGGCCAGCTCGGCCAGCTCCAGCAGATGGTCCTGGATGCGGTCCTCCCGGTCTCCCTGGCCCTGGCGGGCGATGAGCAGACAGCGGAGGGGGGTTTGATCCATACGCCAAAGCTGCCCGGCCTTCGGACAATAATCAAGCCCCTGTCCCCTGGGACGATGGGTTGGATGAGGCGCCGTGCCAACCTGACGCCACTCACCGAGAAAAGTACCCATTCGCCCTAGGGAGCCGCGCCTTCATGGCCATGTTCGGAATGAAGAAGACCAAGCCATCGGAGGGATCCGAGCTGGTGCTGGCCTACCTGGAAGACGCCCTGCGGGTCCGGGCGACCCTGCTGCTGGTGGATCAACGGGGCCGAGAGGTGCCCGCCACCTTCGTCTCGGTCATGGAGGACAAGGTCGTCGTCGCGCCCCAGGGTGCCCTGACCGTGGACAAGGGGGGCGAGGTCAGCCTGCTCTTCATCCAGGAAGGGCTCCGCTTCAAGGCCCCGACCCGGCTGCTCGAAGCCAAGCCGGGCTCGGCGACCCTGGAGGTACCCTCCTCCATTGCCCTGGCCGAGCGCCGGAAGAAGCCCCGCGCCCGGCTCAACCCCCGGGAAGGGGCCACGGTCACCGTGCTGACGGGGCTCTTCGACGGCGTCGGCATGAACGGGACCATCGAGAACATCTCGGAGACCGGCATTTGCGTCCGGGTGGATCGCGCCATGGACGTGAAGACCCAGCGAAAGATGCACATGGGCGCCAACATGCTGCCGGTAGGCCAGCCCCTCATGCTCATCAAGATGGCCAAGCTCCCCAAGTGTCCCACCCTCGAGCTGGGCGGCACGGTGGCTTGGCTGGATGCCAGCCAGGGCGTGCTCCTGGGTATCGCCTTCGAGCCGGGCAAGGAGGGGATGCTGGGCTCGGTCCGCAGCCTCGTGGCCAGCCGCGCCGGGGCCATCCCCACCTCCGTGCCGCCCAAGGCCCGCCGCCAGTCGGAGGCGGACAAAGAGGAGCAGGAGCGCTACACACCCAAGCCTACCCCCAAGAAGGACCCCGAGCCGGAGCCTGTGGCCAAGGCTGATCCCGAGCCCCCGGTCCCGGAAGCTCCCACCCCCGCACCGGAGCCGCCTCCCGTCCCGGCGGCGGTGCCTGCGCCGGCGCCTGCGCCAGCGCCGGAACCGCCCCCCATCGATGACCGCTCCCAGGCCCTGCTGCGGGTCAAGAAGCGGGCCCGCGGCCTGCTCCTGGCCATGCCCGCCGGGGTCGAGCGTGACACCCTGGCCACCTTCCTCAGTGGCGATGGCTACGGCCGCGTGCTCTGCGCCGATACGCTGACCGAGCTGCTGGAGCATGTGGGCCGACCCGGCCTTCACCTGATCCTCGTGGACGGCGGCGTGGCCGAGCTCCAGGGCCTGGCCCTGGCCTCCTTCCTGCGCAGCAGCCTCGACGACGCGATGCCCAAGGTGGTGCTGGCCGAGGACTCGGTGGACGCCGATCTGGTGATCGGGGCCCAGGAAGCCAGCGTGGCCCAGATCCTCGTGAAGCCCTACGACCTGGACCTGGAGTTCCGGCGCATGCTCGAAGGACACCTCGGTATCGGCTAGGGGCTGCGCCCAGGCTACTCTGGTGCCATGCCGCGCTTCGAGAGCATCATCGCCGACCGCTACCTGAAGACCCACCGCAAGGGGGCCTTCGTGCGGACCATGGTGCGCTTCGCCCGCGGCGGCACGGCCCTGGGCGTCTTCGCCATGGTGGTGGCCCTGGCGGTGATGAACGGCTTCCGCGAGGAGATCCAGGCCACCCTGTTCAGCGCCACCGCCCACTTCACGGTCTTCAACCTGGCCGGAGACATCCCGGACACCGAGGCCGCCCTGCGGACCATCCGCGCCGTCCCCGGCGTGCAGGCCGCCTCCCCCATCCGCCTGGAGAAGGGCCTGCTCCGCCGCCCCAACAGCGAGATGCCCCCGGAGACCGTCGTGGTGAAGGCCGTGGATCCCACCACCGCCCACGGCACCTCCAGCATCTTCGACTCCATGCAGCCGGCTCCCATCGAGCAGCTCAAGGAGGGCGAGATCATCCTGGGCAAGGAGCTGGCCCAGCGCCTGGGTCTGCGGGTGGGCGACACCGTGGCCCTGGCGGTCTTCCGCCTGGAGCTGGGCCTGGGCGGCCAGCAGCCCAAGGTGGCGGCCTTCCGGGTGGCGGGCACCTTCTACAGCCGCAGCTCCGAATACGACAAGGCCTGGGCCTTCATCCACCTCGGCGACGCCATGCGCATGGCCCGCTCCGAGGGCCGGGCCGAGATGATCGAAGTGCGCACCCGCAGCATTGACGCCATCGCGGAGGTGAAGCCCCGCGTGCTGGAGACCCTGGGGCCCGCCTACCACGCCGCGGACCTGCGGGACTCCAACCGGTCCCTCTTCGCGGCCCTCACCGTGGAGAAGTGGCTTTTTGCCGCCATCCTCAGCCTCATCATCCTGGTGGCCGCTTTCAACATCGTGGCCTCCCTGGTGCTGCTGGTGACCGAGAAGCGCCGGGATCTCGGCGTGCTGCTGGCCCTCGGGGCCACCCCGAAGCAGATCCAGCGGCTCTTCGAGCTGCAGGGCCTGCGCATCGGCGCTGTGGGCACCGCCTGGGGCCTGGGCACCAGCGTGCCCCTCTGCCTGGTCCTGGACCACTACCGCCTGCTCAAGCTGCCGGCCGCCGTCTACGACTTCATCACCTACATGCCCTTCCGGCTCAAGGTGCTGGACATCGTGCTGGTGGCTGCCCTGCCCCT
>CAIRAS010000457.1 GCA_903876615.1 uncultured Holophagaceae bacterium | reverse complement strand
GTAGCTGGCCTCGTCGCTGGCGAGGAAGACCACGGCGGCGGCGATGTCTTCGGGGGTGCCCATGCGACCCAGGGGGATCTGCTGGGTGAAGGCGGCCTTCACGTCGCCCGAGAGGCCCGAGGTCATGGCGGTCTCGATGTAGCCCGGTGTGACGGCATTGGCCGTGACGTTGCGGCTGGCCAGCTCCCGGGCCACGGACTTGGTGAGGCCGATGAGGCCGGCCTTGGCGGCCACGTAGTTCGACTGGCCCGCATTGCCCATCTGGCCCACCACGGAGGCGATGTTGATGATGCGGCCCCAGCGCTGCTTCATCATGGGCTTCGTCGCGGCCTGGATGGCCGTCCAGGAGCCCTTCAGGTTCGTGTCCAGCACCGCGTCCCAGTCCTCTTCCTTCATCTGGATCAGCAGCTTGTCGCGGGTGATGCCGGCGTTGTTCACGAGGATGTGGATGGCGCCGTGGCGCTCGATGGTGGTGGCCACCGCGGCCCGCACGGAGGCGCCGTCACTGAGGTCCGCCTCCACTACGTCAGCCTTGCCGCCCGCCTCGCGGATCGCATCCGCCACCTGCTGCAGCTTGGTCAGCGTCCGCGCAGCGCACACCACCGTGGCGCCCTGGGCCGCCAGCCGCTTCGCGATGGCTTCGCCGATGCCCTGACTGGCGCCCGTGACCAGTGCGACCTTGCCATCAAGACGGAACATGGGACCTCCAAGGGGATGAAGGACCAGCATAGCAAGGGCGGCGTGAGGAACCACGAAGACCCCAGCGCAAAGCGAAACCGCAGATGACGCAGAGGGCGCAGAGAAAAACAGAAAGAATTTTTGACGGGGATAAGAGGGATGGACGGGGATGAAAGAAAAATCAGTCACAGATCAGGGGATTTCTGGGGATTTCAAGCAGGCGGTTGCAGCACCCGCCGCATGGGCCCGCCGGAGGCGGCTTCCGGCGCTGCCGGAAGTCATCCCATGCTCAACGAGGGGGGCAGTTATCCCCGTCCATCCCTCTTATCCCCGTCAAAAATTTTCTTTTCTGAGCGTCCTTCCAAAGCCCAGGATCAGCCGCCCACGGGGGGCCGCACGCCTCGGGCCACCAGCCAGTCCGCGGCTTCCCGAGCCTTGGGGCCGCTGCCCAGTCGCAGGATGAAGCCCTCGGCGGGCCGCTGCATGGTGAGCTGGCCGCAGATCCACTCCAGGGCCACGGTATCGAGGGGCTCCCGCAGGCCGGGCCGCCGGATTAGCTTCCGCCAGAGCGGGGTCACCACAAGGTCGTCCCCATCCACCTCCAGCACCGTGGCAAAGCCTGCGAACGCTGACCCGATAAGCGCCGATCCCTGGAAGAGGCGCAGCACCAGCAGAGCCACATCCCCTGCCCCACGACGCTGCTCCGCCCAGTAGAGCCCCAGGCTCAGGACCACCCAGGCGAGGGCAGTGAACCAGACGAACCGAACCTGCCACCGGGGCAGGATCAGCTTGATCTCCATGCGGTCCGCCACGACCCCCTCCGAACGGGGATCAGGATAGCCCGTCCGATCTGTCCCCGGCAGGCACTCCGTCCACGTCGAGATTTTTCGCGCCTACTCCCCCATGGCGCTCCAGTGGAGGGCGTTGAAGAGCAGCTTGAAGGTGTCCTCGGTCTGGGCGCGGTGCTGCACGCGGAAGCCAAAGAGCACCACCCGGCCCTTGCCCAGCTCCAGCGCCACGGCGGCGGACTTGCGCTCCAGCTTCTCGGCGCCCTTGATCCAGCCGCTGGCCAGGATGTCCCGGGCATCATCGGGATAGGAAGCGATGACGGCCCGGCGGTTCTGGGGCGAAGCGGGCGAGGTCTGGAAGGCCAGGCGACCGTCCATGAAGCCGAACGATGCTGCGGCCATGCCGTAGCCCACGGGGTGGGTGGTCTGGATCTGCATGTGCAGCAGGGAGCCGGGGCAGGAGAAGTCGTCGCCGCGGCCCCCAGTGAGGGTGTTGCGCACGGGCAGGGCCCACTCGTCCATGAGCAGCTCGGAGCTGGCGCTGAGAGCCACCACGGTGCCGCCCGCCTCCACGAAGTCCCGCAGGGCCTTCATGCCGTCCTTGCCCAGGCCCCCGCTGTACTCCGCCGGGAGCTCCTCCACGAAGCGCCGCACGCCTTCGCTCTCCGAGCGCCCACGCCCGTCCAGCAGGGCGGCCTTGGCGACATCCGGCAGGACGATCACATCCAGGGCCTCCCGCAGCTTGCCGGCCTTCACGTCCTTGGGCTCCAGGCTGCGGGGCGCGAAGCCGTACTGCTCCAGGATCCACCGGGTCCACCCCTCGTCCATGGACACCGCCCAGGGCTTCAGCAGGCCCACGCGGGGCGCCTTGAGGGAGGCCTGTTTCACCTTGGGGAGCGTAGCCAGGGTCGGCAGGGCCAGGTGCCTGGCCTCAGCGCTGCGGCCCAACGCCGGAGACACTTTCACCAGCACGGAGCCCGCCTCGAAGTGCCGGCCCTCGGCCTCGAAGCCTTCGAGCGCCACCGTGGCGGCGCCACCCTTCAGCACCTCGTTGAGGAGGCCGGCGGTGGCGGTGCTGCGGCGATCCAGAACGGCCACGGTCCCACGGCCCAGGAGGCCGCCCTTGGGCCAGTCCGTGGCCTCCAGCAGGCGGGTGGCCCGCTGCTCGGCGTCGCTGAGGCGCACCTGCTCCACCTTCACACCCATCATCATGGGCAGGGTCCAGGCGGCCACATCGTAGGGGGCCATGGGCGCCACGCCCGCAGCGGGGCGGGTCTCCGGGTAGCGCTGGGGCTCCAGCATCTCCTTCACGAAGCGGCCCAGGGGCTGGGCGGTGGGCAGCAGGTAGTCGCCGTTCTTGGCCACGCGCACCTCGGCACCGTTCTCGACCATCAGGCGGGCCAGGCGGGCTACGGCCACGGGGTCGCGCTGGTCGGCGGGCAGGCGGTGGAAGAGGGCGGGATCGCCGGCCTGGATGCTGGCCTGGGCCATGCGAGCGCGGTTGCGCAGCAGGTCGGAGCGCAGGTTGGCGCAGGACTCCAGCAGGGCGTCCGAGGCGATGCGCTCATAGTCCATGATGTCGCGCAGGCGCCAGGTGCCCCCGGGCCATGGGCTGGGGAAGTTCACCTGGGCCTTGTACTCCACCAGGCCCTTGCTGCTGGCGGCCAGCTCCGAGGGATCGATGTCGGCGGGGCTGGCGAGGCGGGCGGAAGCGACCTCCGTCAGCAGGCCCACCACGTTCTTCCACCAGCCCGTGTTCTTGGTGCCACCGGGCCAGTAGGCGTCGAACATGGTGCCGTAGGCCACGCCAGCCTTGCCTGCCTGCTCCAGGCGCAGGCTCATGGTGCTGCCCAGCAGATCCACGGTGCGCCACACCAGGGGATGCACCTCCTTGGCCACAGGATTGGCGTAGGGCGGCACGAACATGCGCGGCCCGGTGGCGCCCATCTGATGCTCGTCCAGCCACACCTGGGGGAACCACTCGTGGTAGGCCATGCGGTTGATGGCGACGGTCTCCTTCTGCGTGAGCATGTACCAGTCGCGGTTGTTGTCATGGCCCACGTAGGGGTGGTAGAGCCAGGGCAGGCGCCCGCCTTCGTACTTGGTGCCCAGCTGCTTGCGGTAGTACTCGGTCTCCATCACCTGGCCATCCGGGTTGATGCTCGGCATCAGCAGCAGGATGACGCTGTCCAGGCGGCGCAGGGTCTCGGCGTCCTGGGCCGTGGCCAGGGCGTGGGCCCACTCCATGGCCATCTGAGTGGCCCCGATCTCGGAGGCGTGGATGGCACAGGTCACCAGCACGATGGCCCGGCCTTCCATCGCCAGCGCCTCCACCTGGGCGGCGCTGAGCCCGCGGGGATCCGCCAGCTTCCGGGCGATCTCCTTGTGGCGGCCCTTATTCTTGAGGTTGGCCTCGCTGGAGATGACCGCCATGATGAGCGGCTGGCCGCTGGTGGAGCGGCCCAGGTCCTCGATCTGCACCCGCGGGCTGGCCGCCGCCAGGGCCCGGAAGTAGGCCGTGATCTGGCCGTAGTCCGCCAGGGTGCGGTCGGCGCCGATGGGCAGCTTCAGGAACTGGCTGGGGGTCGGAACTTCTGCACCCGCAAGTCCGGTGGCCAGGCAGACGGCAAGGATGCCAGTGAGGATGCGACGCATGGAAACTCCGGGGACGGTAGTTCCATCATCGCTAGGTGAGGTATCCCGTGGGAGTCCTATTTCCGGGTGCCTCTACTTCAGCGCCTTCAGCCACGCTGCCAGGGGAGCGAGGTCCGCGAGGGGGGTGCTGTCGCCGTAGGTGGTCAGGGCCGCCGGTCCCGCAAGCTCCGCCCGGGGGCGGGTCTCACGCTTGAAGAGGTGGTTGGCCTCGGGGATCTGGAGCACGGTGCCCTTGAACTCCGGGGGCACGGCGGCGGGCTTCCAGGTCTGGATGTCGCGCTCGCCCCACACCACGGCACAGGGCACCGGCAGGCGCTGGGCCATGGTCCAGGGGTCCAGGTCCATGGTGGCCCGGATGAAGCCGCGGCTCTCGGGCCGGGTCAGGGACTTGGCCAGGTTCACGATGCCCGGCGCCACCTCCGCCCCCGCCGGGGGCGGATCCTGGTCCTTGCGGACGGCCTCCAGGGTCGCCTCCAGATAGGTGAGGTTCTGCTTCTTGAAGTCCTCGGGGGCTCCGGCCCCCTCCAGCTGACCTTTGACCTGGAGGACGATGAGCTTGCCCATGCTGATGCCGGGCATGGCCAGCAGCAGGGCCGCATCGGCCTCGCCCGCCGCCAGGAGTGACAGCAAGGCACCCTCGCTGTGGCCCACCAGCAGCAGCTTCTTGCCCTTGGCCTCAGGCAGTAGCCGCGCCGCCTTCAGGGCCGCCTTGATGTCGCCCACCTGGGCGTCGAGGGAGATGTCCAGCTTGGCATCCCGGGAGCCGATGAAGCGCTTGTCGTAGCGCAGGCTGCCGAGACCCTGCCCCTGCAGCCAGGCCGCGAAGTCCCGGCCCCCGTGGCTGGGCACGGTGATGAGCGGGTTCGACCAGTCGCGGTCCGTGGGCCCCGAACCCGCCACCATCACGGCAAAGAACGGATGGGCGCCGCCCGCCCGGGCACTGCCCTTCAGCGGGAAGGCGTTGAAGCCCGGGAAGCCGAGCTCGCGGTCCTGGGGATCGCCCTTCGGCGCCTCGACCTTGACCGGCGCCGTCCCCCGGGTGAGGTAGAACGGGAAGACCTGCCCGCCCTGGCTGAACATCCCCTCGATGCGCCCCGCCTTGCCCAGCTTGCCGCTGAACTTGGGCTCGCCAGGGATGCCCGGCATCACAAAGGACACGGCGTCGCCGGCCACCTTGACATCGCCCAGCGCTAGATCCTTGGCGCCCTGGGGCGGGATGCTGATGCGGCCGGTCCAGGCGGCGCCGCCGCCCTCCAGCGTCACCTGGATCTTCATCTCCGTGCCCGGGATCTGGATCGCGCCCTCCCAGTAGCCCGCGAACGAGGGGGTAGACGGCTGCGCTGCCAGGGGCGCAAGAACGAGGAGCTGGGCAGCGAGTGAACGGCGCATGGGGAACTCCAGGAAGGGACCGGGTCAACGAGGCACCACCGTCCAGGGGCGATCGGCAGGCTGGGGGCGCGAGGAGCAGCACCGCCCTGCCACTGAAGAACACGATCATAGCCCGAGGTCCCCATTGACAGGACCGCCCGGATTCTTTACTTTACTGCCTAGACAGCAATTGCCTAGGCAAGGATCCACCCATGTCCCCCCGCTCCGCCAGCCAGGGCCCCTACACCCTGGCCACCTACAACCCCGACACCAGCCTGGGACGGCTGGTGTCGGAGGTCTCAGGGCGCCTGCTGGCGGCCCTGGACGACGAGATGACGGAACTGGGCATCACCGGGGCCCAGTGGGTGATCCTCATGCGCATCGCCACGGGCCGGGGCGCCACCGCTGCCGAACTCTGCCGCCACAGCCGCTACGACACGGGCTCCATGACTCGCATGCTCGACCGCCTGGAGGAAAAGGGCCTCATCCGCCGGGTGCGCAGCGCCAGCGACCGCCGCCGGGTCCACCTCGAGCTGACGTCGACCGGCCGCCTCCTCCACCCCCAGCTTCCACCTGTGGCCGTAAAGGTGCTGAACACCCACCTGCGCGGCTTCACCAAGGAGGAGGTGACCCTGCTGACGGCCCTTCTCCAGCGGATGCTCGCCAACGCCGACCTGCCCGCCACCGCCTCCTGACGCCATTCCCCCTGCGAGTTCCCCATGCTGCGCCAGTCCTCCGCCCCTTCTCGGATACTCACTGCCCTGACTGCCGCCTTCCTGGCGCTGGGGGGTCCCGATGCCCGGGCCGCTGCTGCCCAGACCCCCGAAGCCCCCAAGACGGTGCAGCTCACCCTGGCCCAGGCGTTACGCCGGGCCCTGGACCAGAACCCCCGCGTCCACCTGTCGCTGCTGGCCATTGCCGAGAGCGGCGACGACCGGCGCGCCGCCGCTGCCGCCCTGATGCCCACCGTCGCCGCCCAGGCCATGGGCCAGCGGGCCAAGAACAACCTGGACGCCTTCATCGGCATCCCGACCCCCCACGGCCCCCAGGTTGTCGGCCCCTTCAACTGGGGCCAGGTGGGGATCGAGGCCCACGTGTCGCTCTTCGACCTGAGCCTCTGGAAGAAGTGGCGGGCCGCCCAGTACGGCGAGGCGTCAGCCAAGGCCCAGAACCGCGCCGTGCGTGAGGAAGTGGTCGCCCTGGTGGTGGGTCAGTACCTCCGGGCCCTGCGCGCCCAGGCCTCCGTGAAGGCCGGCGAGTCCCGCGTGGAGCTGGCCACCGCCCTGACGGTGCTGGCCGAGAACCAGCAGAAGCAGGGCGTGAGCACAAGGCTCGACACCCTGCGTGCCCAGCTCCAGCTGCAAACCGAAAAGCAGCGGCTCATCCAGGCCCAGACCCAGCGCCTCACGTCCCTGGCGGGCCTGGGCCGGTTGCTGGACCTGGAGCCCACCACGCGCATCGAGCTACTGGACACCCTGGCGGCGCCGGTGCTGCCTCTGATTGGCTTCCCGGAGGCCTACCAGGCCGGCCTGGCCCAGCGACCGGAGCTGGCGGTGCTGGAGGCCCGGGAGCAGATCGCCGAGCACCTGCGCCAGGCCGCCCAGGGCCTGCGCCTGCCCACCCTGGTCGCCACCGGGGCCTACAGCAGCACCGGCCTCCAGTCCCAGCCCTGGGCCACGACGTATCAGATGACTGTGGGCGTCCGGGTGCCGCTCTTCACCGGCGGCCTCGTGAGCTCCCGGATCTCCCGGGCCAAGTCGGAAATTGACCGCGTCCAGGACGCCCGGCGCGAGGTCCGCGCCCAGGTGGGCTATGAGGTCCAGGTGGCGCAGGCCGAGCAGGAGGCCGCCGCCCATGAGGTCCAGGTGGGCAACCTCGCCGTGAGCCTCGCCACCGAGGCGCTCAGCCAGGCTCGGCACCGCTTCGAGGCCGGCGTCAGCAGCAACATCGAAGTGATCAACGCCCAGGACGAGCTGGCCCGCGCCACGGACAACCAGATCAGCGCCCTCTACCGCCTGAACCAGGCCCGGGCAGACCTGGCCCGGGCCACCGGTCAGCTCGAGAGCCAGTTCCAGCTTCAGGGCCCGACCGGCCCCTCCCGCTGAGCCCGCACCTGCCGCATCCGATTCCTGAAGACGCCCGCCGATGGAGACTTCCATGAGCCAAGACCCCGCCAGCCAGCCCGCCACCGCGGAGACCTCCGCCCCTCCCAGCACCTCCAAGGCGATGCGGATGCTGCTGATCGGCACGCCCATCGCTCTGCTGCTGCTCGGCGGCGTGTGGTTCGTCAACCGCAACCACGTGAGCACCGACGATGCCCAGGTGGACGGCCACCTGGTGCCTGTTTCCAGCCGTGTCTATGGCAGCGTCGAGAAGGTGCTGGTGGAGGACAACCAGGCCGTGAAGGCCGGGGATCCTCTGGTGGCTATTGATCCCCGCGACATCCAGGCCCGCCTGGACCAGGCCAAGGCCGCCCAGGCCCAGGCCAAGGCCCAGGTCGAGGGCGCCAAGGCCGAGCTGGAGCGCGGCAAGGTGGCCTATCAGCAGGCCCGGGGCTCGGACCAGGAGACCGCCCAGGCCAACCTTGATGCCCGGAAGGCCAGCCTCGACAAGGCCAAGATGGACGTCCAGCGCATGCAGCCCCTGGCCGCGCGAGAAGAGATCTCCGCCCAGCAGTTCGACGGGTACCGCACCCAGGCCGATGTGGCGGACGGCGAGTGGCGCGCCGCCCAGCAGCGGCTGGCCTCCCTGCAGCGGGAAGCCGACATCCGCAAGGTCGCCGTGAGCGCCGCCGAAGCCCGACTGACCTCGGCCCTGGCCCAGGTGGACGCGGCCCGCGCCAGCCAGGACGGCCTGGAGCTGCAGCTGAGCTACACCAAGATTCTCGCGCCGGTGGAAGGCGTGGTGACCCGCCGCTTCGTGGAGCAGGGCCAGACCATCCAGCCGGGCCAGGGTCTGCTGACGCTGATCCCCCTGCACCGCACCTGGGTCACGGCCAACTTCAAGGAGACCCAGATCGCCC
>CAIRAS010000456.1 GCA_903876615.1 uncultured Holophagaceae bacterium | reverse complement strand
TTCCCGCAGCGTGAGCAAATACGCCCCTGAGCGCGTATTTCTATTCATGGCGGCACTGTTCCCTGCCGATGGGAGCCATGGAGCCAAACCATGTCCAAGATCGTCGTCATTGACGACAGCAAGTTCATGCGCAACCTGCTTTCCCGCTTCCTCGAGAGTGCCGGGCATGAGGTGGTGGCCTGGGGGGATGTGTCCGCCGCAGAGCTCGGTGACAGGGTCTTGGAGCAGGACCCGGACCTGTTGATCACCGACTTCCAGATGCCGCTCTACAACGGTGTGGTCGTGACGCGGCTGGTGCGCAAAGCGAAACCGGGGCTGCCGGTCGTGGTGCTGACCGCCAGCCACGATCCCCTAGTCATGAAGGCCCTGCTGCTCGAGCAAGTCAGCCGCATCCTCCACAAGCCTCTGCACTCCGAAGAGCTCCTGGACGCCGTGCGGGACGTGCTGTGAGTCAGTCTCGCCGAACGGTCCGGTCACCTCGCCGCTGAAGCCTGCGCATCGCGTGATACCGGGGCCCATGCGAGTCAAGCCACTGCCCATCACTGCAATCACCGGCGAAGAATTATTTCAAGCGTTGTTGCCCTTCATCCCCGTTCATCCCCGGCTGAAAAGGGTTGTCGATCATTTCAGCAATGCCCGAGGCGTGCTTTGCACTGAGCTCTTCTTCTTTCACTGAATTTCTGGATGAACCCTTCTTAGGGGCATGGTGGCAAAGCCCGAATTTCTTCCTTGAATTGCGAATGGCGACCTACAACCGGTCGAGGGCGTCTTTGCCGATGCCGGGGTTCCAGACCAGGGGTTCGTAGTTCGCGAGGCCGGCCTGGTAGAAGGGGTCGTTGTCCCGGATGGTGTCCAGGTCCGCCAGGGGTGCGGCATCCTGGACGCGCAGCAGCAGCAGGCCGCCGGTGCGGGGATCCAGTGGTCCCGAGGCCAGCAGGATGCCCTGCTCCTTCAGCGTGCGGAGGTAGGCCCGGTGGGCCTCGGTGACGGCCTCGATCTCGGACAGCGGACGGCGGTAGCGGACGATCATGGCGGCGTACATGGGGGCTCCTGGAATCGCCCCAGAGGAACACGGATGGGCCGCCATGAAAAGCCCCACTACTTGTCGGCCATGCTCCGCCAATTTGAACCTTCAAGGATCTCCACGAAGGGCACGAAGAATTGGCCCAAAGGGACACGAAGGCGCAGTCATCGCGCGGACAGGGCATCTTCGTGTCATTCGTGGAGGGCCCTTTCGGCGGACTCTGGCCGATAGCCCAGGGGGGCCCTAATCGAAGGGCAGCTCCAGTCCGTGGACCAGGACGAGATCGTGGTAGAGCTGGCTCCCCACGGTGAAGGTGGTGGAGCCGGCGGGCGTGAAGCCGAGCTTGGCGTAGAACCGGAGGGCGCGGGGGTTCTGCTCCCAGGCCTGGAGCCAGACGCCATCATGGCCCGCGGCGGCGGCCTCGGCCAGGGCGGCCTCCATGAGCTCCCGGCCGGCGCCGGTGCCGTGTACGGTCGGATCCAGGTAGAACCGGACGACCTCCAGGGGTCTCGTGAAAGCCGGGGGCAACGTCCCCGGAACGGGGCCGTGGGCGCGTAGCAGCGCGTAGCCCAGGAGGGTGCCGCCGCCCTCCAGCAGCAGCGTGTGGCAGGCGCCGTCGGCCAGCTCCGCCGCCTGCTGCGCCGTGCCGAAGGCCTCGGCCAGGTGGGCCTCCAGGTCCTGGGTCGGAATCAGGCCTGTGTAGGTCGACCGCCAGAGGCGCTCCGACAGGGCGGCGAAGGCCTCGGCATCGGCGGGCAGGGCATGGCGGATCAGCATGCCTAGAGGTTACCAAAGTAGTGAAAACACGCTAAAATACTCGTTTTGGCGAGCCTCCATGCACATCCAGGAACTGATCCTCCGGCTCCAGCGGTTCTGGGCCGATCGCGGCTGTCTCATCGGCCAGCCCTACGACCTGGAGAAGGGTGCGGGCACCATGAATCCGCTCACCTTCTTCGGCGCTCTGGGCGCCAAGCCCTGGAACGTGGCCTACGTGGAGCCCTCCCGCCGCCCGGCGGATGGCCGCTATGGTGAGAATCCCTTCCGGGTCTACAAGCACCTCCAGTTCCAGGTGATCCTCAAGCCCAGCCCCGCCAAAGTGCAGGACCTCTACATCGAGAGCCTGGAGGCCCTGGGCATCGACTTCTCCAAGCACGACCTCCGCTTCGAAGAGGACAACTGGGAGTCCCCCTCCCTGGGCGCTTGGGGCGTGGGCTGGCAGGTGGTGCTGGACGGCATGGAGATCAGCCAGTTCACCTACTTCCAGCAGGTGGGCGGCCAGGACTGCCGTCCGGTGAGCGCGGAGCTGACCTACGGCATCGAGCGCATCTGCATGTTCCTGGGCGGCTACGACAACATCTTCGACCTGATCCACGGCGAGGTGAAGACTGACGACGGCGTCTTCCCTGTGACCTACGGCGAGATGCGCCAGCGGGAGGAGTTCGAGCTCTCCGCCTACAGCTTCGAGCACGCGGACCTGGACCTGCATCGCACCCTCTTCGAGGCCTTCGAGAAGGAGGGCTGGCGGCTCCTGACGGACCACGGCCACTTCCTCAGCGCCTACGAGCAGGCCCTCAAGATGAGCCACACCTTCAACGTGCTGGATGCCCGCGGCGCCGTGAGCACCACGGAGCGGCCTGCCGTCATCAAGCGGGTCCGGGACCTGGCCTGCGGCTGCGCCAAGGCCTACCTGGAGCATCAGGAGACCAGCGCCGCCACCGTCGCCTCCGCCGGGAAGGGGGGTGGCCTGTGAACGCCGCGAAGCCCTTCCTGCTGGAGCTGCACTGCGAGGAGATCCCCGCCCGCTTCCTGAAGCCCCTGACCGCAGACCTGAGCAGCGCCCTGACCACCTGGGCAGCGGGCCAGAGCCTCGAGCTCCGTGGCCTGGAAGTGTTCTACTCGCCCCGCAAGCTGGCCTGGCGCGCCGCCGGCCTGCCCGTGGCCCAGGCGGACCAGACCGAGACCCAGGTGGGCCCGCCCCAGCGCATGTGCGTGGACGAGGCCGGACAGCCCACCATCCAGGGCCAGAAGTTCGCCGAGAAGTGGGGCGTGCCCTTCGCCGCCGTGCGCTTCGAGCAGCCGGCGGGGAAGAAAGAACCCTGCGCCGTGGTGACCGTCACCAAACTGGGACGGCCCACCGTGGACCTGCTCCAGGAAGCCCTGCCGGGCCTCATCGCCGGGCTGCACGTGCCCAAGGCCATGCGCTGGGGCAACTCGGACTTCGAGTTCGTGCGCCCCATCCGCAGCATCCTCTGCCTCCTGGGGGACCAGGTGGTGCCCATCACCGTGGACGGTGTCACCGCCGGGAACACCACCTGGGGCCACCGCCTCTTCCACCGCGCCCAGCCTGAGCCAGTGCAGGTGCCGGAGCCCGCCGCCTACGAGGCCGCCCTGGAGGCCGCTGGTGTGGTGGTCAGCGTGGACGTGCGGCGCGCCCGCATCGCCGAGCAGCTGGACACCCTCGCCGCCGTCGTGGGGGGCCGCGTGGTCGCTGACGCCGAGCTGTTGGACACCCTGGCGGAGATCGTGGAGTTCCCGAAGATCGTCTGCGGCGAGTTCCCTCCGGCCTTCCTGGAACTGCCCAAGGAGGTGCTGGTCACCAGCCTCCGCGAGCACCAGAAGAGCTTCTGCATCGAGCAGCTGGACGGCACCGATCTGCTGCCCTTCTTCCTCACCGCCGCCAACCGCACCGATGATCCCGCCGGCTTCGTGAAGGCCGGCAACGAGTGGGTGCTGAAGGCACGGCTGTATGACGCCCGTTTCTTCTTTGCGGAAGACCGAAAGCTGGCGCTTTCGGTCCGGATGGAGAAGCTGCAGGCGCTGACCTTCCAGAGAGACTTAGGGAGCTACTACGACAAGACGGGGCGGGTGGTGGCCATCACGAAGGCGCTGGCTACGCGGCTGTCGCAGGACGATGAGCAC
>CAIRAS010000455.1 GCA_903876615.1 uncultured Holophagaceae bacterium | reverse complement strand
GCTCATGCCCTTCTTGAGGAGCTCGAGGACCTCGGCGGTGCCGCGCTGGATGGCGCGCTCCACGGGCTGGATGGCGTCGTGGTGGGGGTTCATGGTCTTGAGCTGCTTCTCGTACTGGAAGATGTCCAGGCCGTGCTTGAGCACGAGGGCGATGTGGCTCTTGTTGTGGGTGGTGGCGGCGCGCTTGGCGGCCTCGAAGTCACCGCGGCGGAGGGTGTCCATGAAGAGCTTGAGGAACTTGTCAGAGGCCTGCTTGCTCTGCGCGTAGGTCACGAAGCGCTCGACCGCCACGTAGACCTGATAGCAGAAGAGGAAGATGAGCAGGATGATGATGCCCTTGTTGGCGGGGGAGGCCGCCATGAAGAGCTCGCGGGGGGAGAAGCTGTCTTGGCCACCCTCGGCCAGGGCGAGCATCAGGGGGGAGGAAAGCAGGTTCATGTGAGTTCCTTCTGGAAGAAAAGGGGAAGAGTTGGATGACGGAGGTTGGGTGGACTACCGGAGCCGGAACGGCATGGTCAATTTGAAGCGGGCATACTGCGGCTGGCCGTTCAGCAAGGCTGGCTCGAACTTCCACTGCATGGCGTAGGCCTCGGCAGTGGGGCGGAGCTGGGGCGGTCCTTCCTTGGCGCTGGCCGAGGTGGGCACGCCATCGGGACCGACGACGATCTCGACGACCACCGTGCCCTGAATCTTGGCGATCTTGGCCAGGGCCGGGTAGGGGGGGGCGGGGGGCTGGTATTTCACCTTGATCTGGCTGAAGTCGAAGTCCACCACCTTGCCGGTGCCGCCGGCCACGCCGCCGATGACGCCACCCACGACGCCGCCGATGACACCGCCGGGCACGCCGCCGGGCACGCCGCCCGGAACGCCACCCAGCGAGTGATCTTGCTTGGGCAGTTCCTTCGGGGCCTGCTCAGGCACCACTTCCTGGCGTGGGTCGATGGGAGTCGTATCGGCCTTGGACGTGGCCGCCATGGGCGGTGGCGGCGGCGGGGGCGGGGGTGGAGGAGGCGGCGGGGGCGGCGGCGGCGCGGCATCAGCCTGCTCCGCGAGGTCGATGCCGACCGTCTTCAACTTCTCCTTGACCACCTGCGACTGCTTGGCGAGCTGGAAGGCCACCACCGAGAACAGCACATACATGGCCACCGTCGTCGGGATGGTGACCATGGGATTGCCCCGCCTGATCTCTTCGTTCCCAGCGACGAGGGACGTCTTGTAGACGGCGTCCTCCAGCGTCTCGACGGGAGCGGCCGGTTTGGCTGGAACCGATTTGTTGGGGTCTTTGCTCATGCGACTCCCTTGAAAAATCCACAGGGAAAAAACAGCGAGCCGAACCGACAGAAAAACCGGTTCAGCTTCAGCGAATAGGATAAAGATCTGGGTCAAGCCCAACGGCTAAGATGGCAAAGGGGCGTCGGCAGGTCAAGCCTTGAAACTCCGGGTCACCCTCCCGGTGCGACGGTGCCCTGATGATATTCCCGGGAGCCGCGTCCTTGTTAGTGCGGCCCACTGAGTGGAAGTGCCAATCATTGTTGTGAAAGCCGAGTCCCTATCATGTCACATCCAGCCGACCGATCTTGCGCATACCGCCCCGAGGCCGAATGCCCGGAAACCCCTGCCCGCGCGGGGTCCTTCCAGACCGGTCACGGTCTGGTCCTGACGCCGGCCTTCATGCCCGTGGGCACTCAGGGCACGGTCAAGGGGATCACGCCGGTCCAGCTCCGGGAGATTTGTCCGCAGGTAATTCTAGGCAATACCTATCACTTAGGACTTCGACCCGGGGACGAGCTGGTGGCCCGGCTGGGAGGGCTGCACCGCTTCATGGGCTGGGACGGCCCCATCCTCACGGACTCCGGCGGCTTCCAGGTCTTCTCCCTGGCCTCCCTGAGGAAGATGACGGAGGAGGGCGTCACCTTCCAGAGCCACATCGACGGCAGCCCGCAGTTCCTGTCCCCGGAGCGCAGCCTGGAGATCCAGCGGAACCTGGGCTCCGACATCTGCATGGCCCTGGATGAGTGCCCACCGGGGCAGCTGGAGCGCTCGAAGCTGGAGATCAGCATGGCCCGCACCACCCGCTGGCTGGCCCGCAGCCGGGCCGTGCCCCTGCAGGACCACCAGGCCCTCTTCGCCATCAACCAGGGGGGCACCCACCTGGACCTGCGCCGCCGCCACCTGGCCGAGGCCCTGGAGCTGGACGCCCGGACCCCCTTCCAGGGCTTCGCCGTGGGCGGCCTCAGCGTGGGGGAGCCCAAGCCCGAGATGAACGCCCTGCTGGCGGAGTTCGTCCAGGAGCTCCCCGCGGACCGGCCCCGCTACCTCATGGGGGTGGGCACGCCGGAGGACCTGATCTTCGGCATCGAGCACGGGGTGGATCTCTTCGACTGTGTGCTGCCCAGCCGCGAGGCCCGGCACGGACGCGCCCTCACCAGCCGGGGGCGCCTGAACCTCAAGAACGCCCGGCACCGGGACGCGGACCGGCCCCTGGACCCCGCCTGCAGCTGCTACACCTGCGCCACCTTCAGCCGGGCCTACCTCCACCACCTGTTCCGCTGTGGGGAGCTGCTGGGGTTCACGCTGAACACGATCCACAACCTGAGTTACACTGTGGGGCTCACCCGCGCCGCAAGGCAGGCCTTGCTGGAAAACAGGTTTCCAGCCTTTGCCCGCTCCACGCGCCTTGGATGGAACACAGAGGAGCCTTGAATGATGTACGCCCTACTCGCTCAAACAGCCGCCCCCGGCCAGCCGGCCTGGATGCAGTTCGTCTTCATCGGTGGCATGGCCCTGATGTTCTACTTCCTCCTCATCCGGCCCCAGAGCAAGGCCCGGAAGGCCCAGGAAGAGCGGCTCTCCAAGCTGAAGGCCGGCGATGAGGTGGTGCTCAGTTCGGGCCTCTACGCCACCATCGACCGCGTCGAGGACAAGGACCTCTGGCTCAAGCTCGGCGGCTCCATCGTGAAGGCCCGCCGCTCGGCGGTGGCCTCCCTGGCG
>CAIRAS010000454.1 GCA_903876615.1 uncultured Holophagaceae bacterium | reverse complement strand
GTGGGCCTGGGCCTGGGGTTGCTGGCAGACCCCTTCCGCCAGGGCGTCCCCAACCATGACCCCTATGGGCTCCCCTGGTTCGAGGCGGCGCTGCTGCTCGTGGCGCTGGCGGCAGCCATCCTGTCCTGGGGCTGGGCGCTCCGGCGCTGCCCGGGGCGCGGCCTGGCCCTGGGCGCCCTGGCCTGGTGGTTGGCGGTGCTCGTCGCGGCCACAGCTGCCCTCCCGGGTGCCACCTACCTCTTCCTCTGGCCCCTGCTCTTCGCCCTGGCGGGCCTCGCGTGGGAGCGGCCCTGGCTGGCAACCCTCCCGCTGCTGCTGCTCTTCCCGCCCGTCTGGCACAACCTGGCACTGCTGCTGGGCTTCAGCCTGCCGCCCTTCCTGGGGGTCCTGGCGGCCTTCGGCCTGCTGCCGCTGCTGCCCCTGCTGCAGCGCGCCGCGCCCATCCGGGGGTGGCTGCCACCGGTCTTGCTGAGCACCGCCGGGCTGCTCTGTTTCGCGGTTGGCACGCAGCAGACCGGCCCGCGCATGAGCACCCTGGCCTACGTCGAGGATGCCGACACGGGCACCGCCCAGTGGGTGAGCTTCCAGAAGCCCGATGCCTGGAGCCGGGGTCTCCTTGGCGAGGCCCCCACCCCCACTCGCCTGGCGGGTCGAGGCGCTTTCGCCGCCCCGGCCCCCCTGCTGCACCTCCCCGCGCCGGTGCTCACCCGGCACGGGTCACAGCTGACCATCGCCCTCCCGGCGCGCGCCCTCGCCCTGGTGGTGACTGCGGCCAATCCCATGACCGAGCTCCGCCTCGACGGTCGGCCCCTGCCCGGCGCCAACCGGTTCCACTGGTTTGCTCCGCCCGCGACATGCACGCTGGCGCTGGAGGCCCCGGCGGGCACCCGGCTCACCGTGGAGCTGATCCTGCCGGGCCTCCCGCCCGGGACCGCCCCCCGCCCCGCCAACCTGATGCCCGCCCCCGTGGATCCCTACACCGACGTTCAGATCGTGCGGCGGACCCTGACTTGGTAGGTACGCTGCAGCGAACGACAGCGACCCCGTTCGGAATTGAATATAAAAAAGGTTCGTCCAGGAGTTCAGGGAAAGAAGAAAAGCCCAGAGCAGAGCACGCCTTGGGCATTGCTGAAAGGATCAAACCACCATTTTTAACCGGGGATGGACGGCTTGGCTCCAGCCCTTCTGCCTTCTCTGCAAGGAGGGCCTTCCTCAGAATCGCGGAGGAACCTGTTTTCTTGGTGCCTTGGTGTCTTGGTGGAGAAGGTCTTTTTCCTTCTGTTAATCGCGAACAGCCATCAGGCCTCGGGCTCCCAGGCCAGCAGGCGGGCCTTGAGGACGGCCATGTCGGCGGCCAGGGGCTCGGAGAGGATAGGACGGTCCTGGACGGCGAGGAGGGCCTCGGGCAGCGGCACCTGAATCCCCAGGTCGCGCTCCAGCACTTCGCCGAACTTGGCCGGGTGGGCGGTGGCCAGGAAGAGGCCCTGCTCGCCGTCCCGCAGGCAGGCCTGGAGGACCCCGCAGGCCACGGCACCGTGGGGATCTGCGAGGTAGCCCTGGGCGTAGAGCTCGGCCAGGGTAACGCAGGTCTCCGCGTCCGTGCGGCTGCCCCAGCGCAGGGCGCCGGCCATGGCGTCGTGGTCGCCGCCGAAGAGGGCGTGGATGCGCTCCCAGTTGCTGGGGGCGCCGACGTCCATGGCGTTGGACACCGTGGCCACGGAGGGCCGCGGCGTGTAGGTGCCGGTCTCGAGGTACTCGGGCACCACCCGGTTGGCGTTGGTGGCCACCACGAACTGCGCGATGGGCGCGCCGCAGCGCTGGGCCAGCAGCCCCGCGTAGAGGTCGCCGAAGTTGCCGCTAGGCACCGAGACCACCAGGGGCGCAGGGTTCTTGATCTGGGCCGCAGCCTCGAAGTAGTAGAGGGTCTGGGCCAGGAGCCGCGCGATGTTGATGCTGTTGGCCGAGGTGAGGCCCAGCTGCGCCACCAGCGCCTTGTCCTCGAAAGCGGCCTTCACCAGCCGCTGACAGTCATCGAAGGCGCCCTCCACAGCCAGGGCCAGCACGTTGCCGCCGCAGGTTGCGAACTGGCGCTCCTGCAGGGGCGACACCCGGCCCTTGGGATAGAGCACCACCACCTGCACGCCGGGCAGACCCCAGAAGGCCTGGGCCACGGCGGCGCCGGTGTCGCCCGAGGTGGCAGTGAGCACCGTGCAGCGGGCGCCGGTGCTGGCATAGGCCATGACCTGGGCCAGGAAGCGCGCGCCGAAGTCCTTGAAGGCCAGGGTCGGCCCGTGCCAGAGCTCCAGGGCCGCGAGTCTGTCCGTCACGGGCACCACGGGCGCGGGGAACGTGAAGGTCCGCCGCACCAGGGCGTCCAGCTCGGCGCGGGGGATCTCGTCGCCGATGAACCGGTGCAGGATCTCCGCGGAGCGGGCCTGGAACTCCGTGGCCAGCAGCTCTGGCATATCAGCAAAACATGGGATCTGCGTTGGGATGTAGAGCCCGCCATCCGGCGCAAGGCCCGCCTGCACCGCGCCCAGGAAGCTGTTTTCGAGAGAGGGATTGCGCGTGCTGACGAGCTGCATGGTGATTCCTCAATCAGAAATTTCGTGTGCGACAAAAGCAAAAAAACTTTTCACCACCAAGACACCAAGACACCAAGACACCAAGACACCAAGAAAAACAAAGAAGTTCCTTACTGCAGTTCTTGGTGCCTTGGTGCCTTGGTGGTGATCCTTTTCATTCCTTTGCCAGCGGGCTTGCGTCAGCGGCCAGGATGCGGGCGCCGTTGGGATCCAGGGCGCAGAGCCAGCCCTGGCTGGCAAGTCCGGCGCTGGTGAAAGCATCGCGGATCCCGCGGAGGATCTGGCTGGCCTGGGCCTCGTGCTCCGCCACGGCGAACACCGACGGGCCCGAGCCGGACAGGCTGCAGCCCAGGGCCCCGGCGGCCAGGGCGGCGGCCTGGGCCGCGCGGAAGCCTGGCACCAGCGGGGCGCGGTGGACCTCCACCAGGGGGTCGCGCAGGCAGCGCGCCAGCAGGGAGCGGTCGCCGGTGTGGAGGGCGTGCACCAGCCCCGCCAGGTTGCCCGCGAAGTCGAGGGTGGCGCGCCACTCGGGCCGCTCGGGCAGCGCCTTGCGGCTGTCGGCGGTGGAGAGCTGCACGTCCGGGTGGGCGACCACCAGCAGCAGGTCTGCGGGCCAGGGGAGACGGCGCGTGGCGGGCTTGCCGCCGCGGCCCGGCACCACCACCTGCAGGCCG
>CAIRAS010000453.1 GCA_903876615.1 uncultured Holophagaceae bacterium | reverse complement strand
GGTGCTGGGCCCCGTGGCCCGGCCCGGGCTCTACACCTTCCACGAAGGCATGCGCGCCTCGGATCTGCTCTTCCGGGCGGGAGTGCCCCAGAAGGAAGCGGACCGCTACGTGGCCGAGCTGGCCCGCAGTCGGGACGGCAAGCCCAGCGAGGTGCTGCGCCTGGACCTCGCCCGGCTGCTGTCCACGGAGGCAGCCAGTCCTGTGGCCCTGGTGGATGACGCCGTCAATCCCCGCATCCTGCCCGACGATCAGCTGAGTGTCTTTGAGCGGCCGGACTACAAGGTGCACCGGACCGTGAAGATCTTCGGCCAGGTGCTGCGCCCCGGGCCCTATGTCCTGGATGCGGCCAAGCCGACCCTGAGCAGCCTCATCCAGCGGGCCGGGGGCCTGACCCCCGAGGCCATGCCCAAGGCCGGCGTGTTCCTCCGCCGCATGGGCAGCCAGGATGCGGCCCTGCAGCGGGTGGCCGAAGAGACGGGCATCGCCCAGAAGGACCCCACCTCCCAGGGCATCAACGAGATTCTCGAGCGCACCAACGAGACCAAGCGGCAGCTCACCACCGGACAGCTGCTGAAGACGCCCATCCTGCACGGCCTGCTGGCCAACAGCCTGAACCGCATGGTGGTGGACTTCAACTCGGCGCTGAATGGGGATAAAGGAATGGATGTGGAGCTGCAGGACGGGGACGAGATCATCATTCCTCGGTCCACCGAGGCGGCCTACGTGGTGGGCGAGACGGCCAGCCCCTTCGCCACCTACAAGATCCAGGCGGGCATGAAGGTCTCGGACCTGCTGCGCCTGGCGGGCGGCACCACGCGCAACGCCGACACGTCGCAGATCCGCCTGCGGAAGGCCGATGGCCGGATCCTGGATTCCTGGGTGGAGGGCAAGGCGGTGGAGCCCGGCGATACGGTGCTGGTGCCGCAGCGCATCCGCCGCGACTCGAACTGGCAGGAGAACCTGACAGCGCTGACGCCCATCGCGGTCATGCTGAGCGTGCTGAAGCTCTGATCCCCCCGATCCCCTAAAAGGTATGGGCTTCCTGGCGTGAGCCTTTGGCTTGCCCTAGCCCTTGCGGGCTCCCAGGAATCTGGGTGGTTGGTTCTTGCTTGCCGTAATTTTTATATTACACTGTGGAGATGAAAGAACTTCGCCGGACCCTCCAATTTGACAAATGGCTGAAGGAACTGAAAGATGCACGGGCGCAGGCCAGAATCCAAACCCGTCTTGACCGTTTGGAGGATGGGAACCCTGGTGTTGTGGAACCTGTTGGGGGGGGTGTCTCTGAGTTAAAGATCGACTACGGCCCAGGTTACCGGGTGTATTTCTGCGAGAGGGGGGAAGTCCTCATCATCATTCTCGCTGGGGGGAACAAAAAGACGCAGCAAAGGGACATACGAAACGCCCACGAGCTGGCCAGGCAATTGTGAAGGAGAGCACCATGGCTGAACTTGATCGAATTCGCACCAAGACTGCACCCTACGATGCCGCCGAGTATCTCAAGACTCCAGAACAGATGGCCGCCTACCTGGAGGCCGCGCTGGAGGAAGGGGACCCCCGCCTCATCGCCAAGGCGCTCGGAAACATCGCCCGCGCACGGGGCATGTCCCAGTTGGCGAAGGACACTGGCCTCACCAGGGAAGCTCTGTATACATCTCTTTCAGAGAGTGGGAACCCGACCCTTACGACCCTCTTGAAAGTCACAACCGCTCTAGGGATTCAGTTAAAAGCTGCTGCGAGCGCCTGAATTCCCGGTGTCCCACAAACGGACGATTGCGTGACGCGGAAGGCCGATGGTTGCATCGTCACCCGGACATCTTGTGCCTACCCGCTCAGATGGATACCCCCTTGGGGAAATGAGGACTCCCGCGCTATTTCTAGCTATCTGCCTGAACTACACTGAAAGGCCCTGCACCCGCGGGGCCTTTCTGTCGTGAGTGCCATGATCCTGCGCAAAGAGTACTGGTTTGAAGCCGCCCACTTTATTTACAACCACCCGGGCAAGTGCCGGAACCTGCACGGCCACAGCTACAAGCTCTTCGTGCTGATCGAAGGCACGCCGGACCCGGCCACGGGAATGATTATCGACTTCGACGACCTGTCCAAGGTGGTGACCGAGAAGGTGCTGTCAAAGCTGGACCACCACTTCCTCAACGACCTGATCCCGCTGTCCACCGCCGAGAACATCAGCCTGTGGATCTGGGAGCAGCTTAAGCCCGGCCTGCCGCAGCTCTGCCAGATCGAAGTCTACGAGACTACTGACAACTGTGTGATCTACCGGGGGGCTTGAAAAAGGCTCTTTTGACGGGGATAAGTGGGATGGACGGGGATAAAGACCTAGGCTGGGGTTGGAGGGCGGTCTCGGCTGATGCGG
>CAIRAS010000452.1 GCA_903876615.1 uncultured Holophagaceae bacterium | reverse complement strand
CGTGCTGGGCCGCTACGCGGACCTCCTGGCCGTGCGCACCTTCAGCGGCGGCGAGGGCGATGCCACCGATGAGATCGATCCCGTCATCAGCGCCTTCCGCCGCTTCTCCACCGTGCCCGTGCTGAGCATGGAGAGCGCCCGGGAGCACCCCCACCAGGGCCTGGCCGACATGCTCACCATCCAGGAGGCCCATGGCTCGACCAAGGTGCCCGTGACCCTCACCTGGGCGCCCCACATGAAGCCCCTGCCCAAGGCTGTGCCCAACTCCTTCCTGCTCACCGCCGCCGCCTGCGGCGCCGAGATCCGCGTGGCCCACCCCAAGGGCTATGAGCTGTCCGCCGAGGTCCGGGCCGAGGCCGAGCGCTACGCCGCCGCCACCGGCGGCAAGATCACCTACACCCACGACCAGGACGCCGCCCTCGAAGGCAGCGCCGCCGTCTACGCCAAGGCCTGGGGCCCCTCCACCAGCTCCGGCCTGGAAGCCGCGCCCATGACGGACCTGTCCGCCTGGATGCCCACCGCCGCCCACATGCAGAAGGCCGCGAAGGAAGCCATCTTCACCCACTGCCTGCCGGTGCGCCGCAACCTCGAGGTGCACGACAGCGTCCTCGACGGCCCCTGGAGCCGCGTCGTCGACGAGGCCGAGAACCGCTTCCACGTCCAGCGCGCCACCATTGCCAGCCTGCTGAACCAGTCCTGAGCCCAAGCCCGCCTTTCGCCCGCGAGAATCCCATGCCGCTGTCCCCGAACCCCTACGCCGCCCTCAAGGAAGCCTCCCAGTTCGTCCGCCTCTGGCGCGGGAAGACCTTCCTGATCAAGGTCGGCGGCGAAGTCATCGCCGAGCCCAAGATGCGGAAGGCCCTCTGCGAGCAGATCGCCCTGCTCTGGAGCTTCTCCATCCGCGTGGTGCTGGTGCATGGCGGCGGCCCCGAGCTGGACGCCGTGTGCCGGGCCATGGACATCCCCATCCAGAAGGTGGCGGGGCGCCGGGTCACCACGCCCGAGGTGCTGGACGCCGCCAAGATGGTCTTCGCGGGGCAGGTGCACATGGACCTCCTCGCCGAGCTCCAAGCCAATGGCGTGCCCGCCGTGGGCCTCTCGGGGGTGGATGCGGGCCTGGTCAAAGCCCACCGGCGGCCGCCGGTGTCCGTGGTGCCCGACGGCGCCACGGAGCCCGTGCTCGTGGACTTCGGCCTGGTGGGCGACATCGACTCTGTGGATTCCAGCGTCCTCACCCACCTGTTGGAAGGCGGCTTCGTGCCCGTGGTGGCGCCCCTCTCGGGCGGCACCGACGGCGCCATCTACAACACCAACGCCGACACCATCGCCGCCAGCCTGGCCTCGGCCCTGGCCGCCGAGAAGATCTTCTTCCTGCTCTCGGTGCCAGGCCTCCTGAAGGACGTGAACAAGAGCTCGTCCCTGATCCCCCACGCCACGCTGGACGAGCTGGCGGTCCTGGAAAAGGAGGGCGCCATCAGCGGCGGCATGCGGCCCAAGCTCACGGCCGTGCGGGCCGCGCTCGCCAGCGGCGTGGCCAGCGCGCACATCGTCAGCGGCCTCCTCCCCGACGCCCTGCTGGCCGAGGTCTTCACCAACGAGGGCAGCGGCACCATGATCATCCCCACCCCGGT
>CAIRAS010000451.1 GCA_903876615.1 uncultured Holophagaceae bacterium | reverse complement strand
GCCCCGCCGGCCACGGTCGGCAACGTCGCCTACGGCGGCGGGTCCGCGGCAGGCTCGAATGGTGGCGGCGTGCAGCACTGGCAGATCGCGGTCGTGACCGGTGTCGCCGCCACCGCATGGCTTTGCTTCCTCAGATGGACACTTCCCGGATAAAGGAGACAGATGCTTTCTGATCGTAGGTTCTGGGCCGGTGTCATCGTCGGCCTCATCATCCCGCTCGCCTATCACAAGTTCGTGAAGCCAATCCCAGGTGGCAAGGGGAGCTGACCATGCTCGCGATCGCGGGCGCAGTCACATGGGTGGGATACCTGGTGATGGTCTACGGGATCTCCACGGTCACGGGTGGCAACTACACCTTCGGTGACCTCGCGATCCCGGGACACTTCACTCTCGGCTCACCCGCACCTGACCCGAAGGGCACTGGCACCACCCTGGTAACGGGCGGGGCACAGAAAGGCTCCAGTGCTCAAGGACCGGTACCCACAGGCGGAGGCTACGCCACCCAGGCAGCCTGCGAGAAGGCGACTGGGATGTCCTGTGACCAGGTCAAGGGCCGTTGGTACGGCTTCACCGGCAAGATCAAGGGCACATGACATGGGAGCGGTCCTCGCGGCTTGGCTCGTGGAGCTGGGCGTACAGGTCTGGAAGGGTGGCAAGGCGCAACGGGTGCCACCGGGGCTGCCCGTGCCCTCGATGTTCGTGGCCGACATGGTTCTGTTCGGGGCCTTGGCCTTCGGTGCCAAGGAGTCGAACAAGGCCGCACCGGTCTGCGGGTTGTTGGCCTGGGGTTTGGTGGCAGCCACTTTGGTCAACAACCCGCTCGCCCCCGCCACCCTGGCGAACAAGCTCGCCGGGGGGCAGAAGGGCACGGCGCCACCTGCACAGGTGACGGCACAGTCGAGTTGAAAGGGGTAAAGCTATGAAGGTAAGTGGATTCTGGTCTTTGGCGGGGCTGGTCGTCATCGGGTGGATACTCGTGGACGTGCTCAGCAACCCGAGCGGGACCAAGGCCGCGTTCTCTGGCGTCACCAACCTGACCCAGACCACCGGCAACCTCGTCACCGGCAAGGGCTGACCGAATGGCTGTAGACGTTCACCTGTTCGCGAGTGGTGTGCCCCGAAGAATGGGGCCAGCGTGTTTCACGTTGGCGTCCACGGTCGAGCAGGCCACGGGCGGGTGGAACCACCGCGTCACGGCCGTGTACGGGACCGAAGCCGTGCCCGCACCTCCTCCGGGCACGACCGTACCTGTGCCCCCGGGTCCTGTCCCCGCGGGGCACAGCGTCCACGACGGCGGGGTGCTGTACCCCACCTGGTCGACTGTGGCCCCCGCGTTCCCGTACGCACGCACCGTGCGCCCGGTGGGCGGCGGGTACTTCAAGCCGAACGAGGCCAGGATCACCGTGGCCCTCGCAGGCCTCCCACAAGACCTCGTGGTCACACCGAAGATCGTCGTACGCCAGGGCGCACGCCAGGGCCGTGTCACGACCGCCCCGAAGGCCCAGATGCGCTGGGTCAGGCAGGGGGGTTAGGTCATGGCCATCTGGTCGGCCGCGTTACAGGCGGACAGTGAGCAGGAGATCATCCCCCGCGTGTGGGCACTCCAGGACGGCAACCTCACGCCCACGTACCGGCCTTTCGTCGGCCATGCCTACGCGTTGCCGAACCCGTACAACGGGGCAGCGCCGGCCCCGTGCTTCCCGAGGGTGGTGAACCGTGGCTGAAGCCCCTGCCAAGAAGAAGGCCGCCCCCTCG
>CAIRAS010000450.1 GCA_903876615.1 uncultured Holophagaceae bacterium | reverse complement strand
GGGAACTGGAAGCTGCTCCTGCGGTGGCCGGAACCCCAGTGGGCGGGGACGGGCACCCTGGTCTACGCCACCTGGCTGGGCAGTAAGGTCGAGATGAACGTCTTCGTGCCTGGCTCGGCCTTCCCCCAGGGCACCCCGGTCCAGGCCACCCTGGCCCTGATGGAAAACCGGGTCCCCCGGTTTGAGGCCACGATCACGGCGAACCTGTTCCGGGACGGCACGCGGGTTGGCCTGGTCACCTTCACCCTGCAGACGTTCCCGGACCTGGGCGCCCAGTCCCTCATCGCCGAGCTTCCGGCCACAGCCCCGGGTCACTACATCCTGCAGATCGAAGCCACCGGCCAGAGCAGCACAGGCCCCTTCCGCCGCAGCGCCCTCACCGACTTCGACGTCTACATCCCGAAGGGCAAGATCCTGGGAACCTTCACGTCCGCGGTGCAGTGAGAGGCCATCAGAGCCATGGCCATTGGGAGTCTCGGGCCATACCTGGATAGCATATTGAATCTTAATTCTTGCAAATATTATATTTAAAAAAATTGCCCCAAAAAATTAATATTTTTTGGGGCAAGGCTCACGCGCCGACCTAAACTGGTGACTGTCAGCCTGAGGAGGCGCTGTGGCTCCGGGGAAGAAGGACCGGGATCCCAAACCCGACCGGCGGGGTGCTTCGGTGCGCGCCGGGACGGGTTCCTTGCCCAAGGCCTCCTCCAGGGCTGGCTCCAGAGCGCTAGGGGAGGCTGCTCGGAGACCCGCGGGCAAACCCCAGGAGACCCACGCCCAAGGGGTGCAAAGCCCTGCCCCCTACCGGCTGCTGCCTCTGGAGACGCAGACGCTCTATGCGGAGTTGCTGGAGCACCTGCGCGGGGCCGAGTTCGCGCGGTCCTTCGCCGATCTGTCCGGCGGGCTGACCACCCGGGAGCGGGGTGGCGAGAGATACTGGTACTTCCGGTCGAGCGAAGGCCTGGGCGCAGCCCGGGAGTTCTACGTCGGGCCTGACAACGAGGCCACCCAGCAGCTGCTTCAGACCTACCGGGAGGGCCAGGGCCAGGCGAAGGGACACACGGACCGCCTCAGCCGCCTGGCGGCCATGCTCCGCAGCGGCGGCCTGACCCTCACGGATCCGACGTCCTCAAAGATCATCAATGCCTTCGCCAATGCCGGGGTCTTTCAGCTGGGAGGTGTGCTGGTGGGCACCCACGCCTTCCTCGCCCTCGGCAACGCCCTCGGCGTGAAGTGGACGACGGCCCTGCAGACCCAGGATGTGGATTTCGGGGCGCTCGCGACGCACCGGGTGGGGATTGGCGTCCGGCAGACGCCGCTCCTGATGGCCCATGTCCCCAGCGCCATCGACGCGCTGAAGATGGGGTTCCTGCCCAGTATCCGGCTCCACGCTTCCTCCAAACCCACCACCTACGTGGTGCCCGGGAAGGACTGGCGCATTGATCTGGTCACCTCCCCCAGGGGCAAGGACCGGGAAAAGGCTGTCCCGATCCCCCGCCTGGGCGCCCATGCCCAGCCGCTGGAGTTCATGGACTACCTCCTGGAGAAGACGATGGAGGCGGCCCTCGTTGGCAAGTCCGGCATCCTGGTAGCGGTGCCCGAGCCCGCCCGCTTCGCCCTCCATAAGCTCCTGGTGGCGGGGAACCGGGAACCACGGTTCGCCACCAAGGCGCCGAAGGACCGCCAGCAGGCCTTTTGCATCCTGTCCTTCCTGGCCCAGGAACGGCCTGGCGACATCCGCCTCGCCGGGGAGGAGGCGCTTCGCCGAGGGCCGCGCTGGCGCCAGCTCCTGCGGGAACAAGCACAGCTCCTGCCCGGTAAGATCGCCGAGCTCGAGGACCTGCTCCGGGGGACGGGGGCTGAGGCGGGTCTCGCCTTTCATCACGGACCTGGATGATGGACCTGTCGGATCCCGCCCCCGTTCTGAGGACCCAAGGTAGGTTTATTGTGGTTGCCATAGGACTACAAAAGTATTACTTTGGTCCTGAGGTGTCTCATGCTACCCACCCTGAAGCCGGTGACCGAGGTCAAGCGCCACGCGGTGGAGATCATCGACCAACTCCGGGAGGACCGGGTGCCCATCCTCATCACCGAGCGGGGCAAGGAGGCGGCGGTCCTGCTCGACGTCAGCACTTACAGGGGGATGCTGAAGCGGCTGGAGCTGCTGGAGGCCATCGCGGAGGGCGAGCGGGCTTTTCTGGAGGGGCGCGTGAGCACCCATGAGGAGGTCAAGGCCCGGATGGCGAAGCGATGGGCATGAAGGCTCTGCGCATCCTTTGGGCAGCCTCCGCGGAGGCGGAGTTCGACCGCCTGCTGTCCTATATCCAGGCTGAGCATCCCCCCACCGCCCGGAAGCTCTGGGTGAAGGTCATGGAGGCCATCGAGCTGGCCTCGCTCCATCCCGCGCTGGGCCCTTATCTTCCGGAGCTCGGGCGCTCCTATCGCGAGCTGCTGTCCGTCCGGCCCTTCCGGGTGGTCTACCGCGTCGAGGAGGGTGTTCTGCGCGTGGTGGCGGTCATGCGCCAGGAACAGGACTTCGACCCGCGGCGGTTCCTGCCCGAGTGACCGGCGCGGACACGGTGGGGACGCTGGCGGGGGTGGGCACCTTCTCGGCCACGGTGCTGAACCGGGCCACGCTCTATGCAGTGGACCAGGCGGCTGTCTCCTCGGGGGCCAGCGAGTTCGACATCGCGGGTATTCCCACCCAGGCCATCCGCCGAGGGACTCAGCCCTTTGATGGTAAAATTGTTGAGTAGGCAGACCCACGAAAGGACGGGCAATGCAGCTCCCTGGTCCAGAGCGCGAAGGGGAGCCATCGGAGACTGTCATCCAGCAGCGCGCGGACAAGAAGGACTTCCTCGATCTCCACGAGCTGCTCAAGGGTGGTGTTCGGCTGGAGGCAGGGCTCGCAGCGGGCAGCGCGCTTTACGGCAGGACCTTCCAGCCCAGCGAGGCCCTGAAGGCTATGACCTACTTCGGCGATGGGAATCTGCCTGGGCTGCCCGCCAAGGTGCGTGAGGCCCTCATCAAGGCGGCCTCTTCGGTGGGAAGCCTTCCGGTGCTGAAGGCCGCTTCGCCCAGCCTCGGGCCCGGAGAAGCCTGATGGACCAAGCCACCCTCGATCTGCTCAGGAAGGATGCAGCCCGCTACATCTGGTGGGAGACGCCCGAAGAAGCGCTGCGGCACCCCGCAAGGGTGATCGCACAGGTGATGAACCTCGGCGGCTTTGAGGACGTTCAGGCACTCCTCGATTCGCTTGGTGAGGGTCCCTTTCGAGAGGTGCTTAGAACCGCTGAACCGGGATGGTTCAACGAGCGCTCCTGGCACTACTGGCACTACGCGCTCGGGTTGTGCTCACCCGCTGAGCCCGTCCCGCCCTTGCCCGCGCGGCAGTTCGACCTTGCTCAGCACTGATAGCAGTCGGGGCACCAGGATCCTTTGCTACCTTGAAAACTCGGAGTTCCGCTCCGAGTTTTCAAGCTTTTCCCGCCGCCCCCAGACGGAACTCCCGAATTCCCGCGATGATGGTTCCCGGGATGTCCACCTTGTCGAACGCTTCTGCCTCCAGCCTTGTCGTTGAGCTCTGTCGGGAGTTCGTGCGGATACCGAGCCCCTCAGGCGGGGAGGGTGCGCTGGCGGCGGCGGTGGCGGCGCGGATGGCGGGGCTGGGCTTCGCGGTGGAGACAGACCGCTACGGCAGCGTGCTGGGCACGCGGCGGGGGAGCCGCCCGGGGCCGACGGTGCTGCTGGACGCGCACCTGGACACGGTGCCGGTGACGCGGCCCGAGGCCTGGACGCAGGAACCCCACGGCGCGGCCATTCATGAGGGCCGCCTCTGGGGCCGCGGCGCGGCAGACACCAAGGGCTCTATCGCGGCCATGATCTGCGCGGCGGCGTCTCTGACGGACTTCCCGGGCACGGTGCGGGTGTCGGCCAGCGTCTGTGAGGAGGACCTCACGGCGGCGGCGCTGAGCCATGTGCTGGACCGCCACCCGGCGGACGTGGTGCTGGTGGGCGAGCCCACCTCCCTCTGCCTGGGCGTGGCCCAGAAGGGGCGGGCCGGGCTGCTGGTGGAGGCCGCCGGGCGCAGCGCGCACACGTCGCGGCCCGAGTTGGGTGACAACGCCGTTTACAAGCTCATAGAGGCCATCACGCGGCTGCGGGCCCTGCCCCTGCCCACGGACCCCGAGCTGGGTCGCGGGGTGTGCGAGCTCATCGAGATCAGCTCCGAGCCCATGCCCTCCCGGGGGATGGTGCCGCACCTCGCCACGGCACGCCTGGCCCTGCGGCTGCTGCCGGGCGAGACCGCCGAGTCGGTGCTGAACCGCACCACCCAGGCCCTCGCGGGGCTGGAGGGCCTCACCCTGCGCATCCCCGAAGTCCGGCAGACCTGCCACACCGGCGCGGAGTTGATCCAGCCGGACTGCATCCCCGGCTGGCGCTGCCAGCATCCCGAGCTGCGGGGCCGGCTGCTG
Organism: uncultured Holophagaceae bacterium; assembly: GCA_903876615.1. The sequence continues at coordinate 1,634 of CAIRAS010000450.1, read as the reverse complement.
GCAGCCCTGGGCACCCCGGCCTTCGCGGCCCCCTACACCACCAACGCCTCCGCCGCCGCGGCGCGGGGCATCCCCACCTTCCTGCTGGGGCCGGGCGCCATCGAGCAGGCCCACATCATCGACGAGTGGGTCGCCCTGGATCAGCTCACCGCCGCCGTGACGGCCTACCAGACCGCGCTGCGGGTCTGCCTCGGCGCCTGAGCCGGATGGATGCCACCACCCACTGACAGTCCAGCGTTGGCTGCGTCCCGGGGAAGGAGGGCTTCCCGGGAGGCTCCAGGCTTAGTTGATTATGAAAATAAACTATAATTTTTATTGTTTAAATTATTTATTTTCAATATTTGAAAATAAATACAAAAGAATATGACACCTCATAAGCAATTCTACGTAATAAAGAAAATTGGAATTGTAGTTTGGAGATCGTCTTGTAATTTGACATAGTGGTAGGGAGTCATTTCCAACCAGGGACACGACCTGTGCCTCTCCCACCCACCCCAACGAACGGAGCACGTGCCATGGCTTTCTGTCCTTCCTGCGGCGCTGAAGTTCAACCCCAGGCTGTCGTCTGCGTCAAGTGCGGTGTGGGCATCGCTGCCAGCGCACCGGGCGCTGCTGCCACCCCGAGCGCGGCTGTCTCAGAGAAGAGCTGGCTGACAACGCTGCTGCTCTGCATCTTCCTGGGCGGCCTGGGAATCCACCGCTTCTACACCGGACACACGGTCATCGGCGTGGTCCAGCTGCTCACCCTCGGCGGCTGCGGCATCTGGACGCTGATCGACTTCATCATGATCCTGACGGGCGGCTTAAAGGATTCCGCGGGCTTGCCCCTGAAGAAGTAAAGCCTGCCGGGACCTCTTCGGCAATACAGCACTCCCAACTGAAGCGATGGCGTAATTTACGACATCGCTTCAGTTTATTTATAGGCATGATTCAATTCAACTGATTTTCTTTAATTGACTTCAATACAGCAATAAGCATTTATTAATTAAATTTAATTTTCATTTATTTAACAGCATTAATTGGTAGCTTGTACCTACATCAATTAGATCAGGCGCGGGACCGAACCAGCCCGGCACCTTCTGTGAAAAGGGATGATTCAGAATATATTTTTCTGAATTTTACCGCTCTCCCTCCATTGGATAAGGGCTCAGCTTGCGCTGCCCAGGGGCGAGGGTTCGGTTCCCAGCGCAGCGCCAGCGCCCCTCGTTGCAGGACCGCCAGTGCCCGGGCATAGTCTCAACGCAGCCCCCTGCCTCGACTTTCTGACGACAGGGGTTCCTTCCAAAGGATGGCGTGGGTGACGACCAGGGACTTCAAGGACAGCGCAGCACAGGTTGGCGGCTCGGCGGACTTCGACCGGCTCCACGTGCTGGAGACCCTGCTGGATGAGTCCACGGATCCCATCTTCTGCATCCTGGAGGACGGCACCTACCGCTACGTGAACCACGCCTTCACAACCCCCTTCGCGCGGGAGCCGGAGGACGTCATCGGGTGCCGGATCTACGACCTCTTTTCCCTGGAGGAAGCCGAGAAGCGCATGACCGTGGTGAAGCGAGCCTTTGCCAGCGCCGAGACCATCGTCTTCGAGGTCCGGGTGCCCATGGCCCGGGGGGGGGACCACTTCTACCTCACCT
>CAIRAS010000449.1 GCA_903876615.1 uncultured Holophagaceae bacterium | reverse complement strand
TCAACGAAGGCCTCATCCGCAAGGGCGAGGACCCCATCACCTTCGACCACGACTGCCGCGAAGGCATCTGCGGCACCTGCAGCATGGTCATCAACGGCCGTCCCCACGGCCCCAAGGAGCGCACCACCACCTGCCAGCTGCACATGCGCAGCTTCCAGGACGGCGAGAGCATCACCCTCGAGCCCTGGCGCGCGGAAGCCTTCCCCATCCTGAGGGATCTGATGGTGGATCGGACCGCCTTCGACCGCATCATCGCCGTCGGCGGCTTCATCAGCGTGCCCACGGGCTCCCCCCAGGATGCCAACGCCCTGCCGGTCCCCAAGGAGAACGCCGAGCTCGCCATGGATGCCGCTGCCTGCATCGGCTGCGGCGCCTGCGTGGCCGCCTGCCCCAACGCCAGCGCCATGCTGTTCGTGTCCGCGAAGATCAATCACCTGGGCCAGTTGCCCCAGGGCCAGCCTGAGCGCTACAGCCGCGTCCGCGACATGATCGCCCAGATGGATGCCGAGGGGTTCGGCACCTGCACCAACCACGGCGAGTGCGAGATCGCCTGCCCCAAGGGCATCAAGATGGAAAACATCGCGCGCATGAACCGCGACTTCCTCAAGGCCAGCCTCACCTACCGTCCCGCCGTTGTTGGCGGTGGCGCCGGCTGAGTCGAGCCGTTTCCCGAAGAAAACGCCCGGCAGCCGCCGGGCGTTTTCTCTATTTACCCTAAAAAGACTACTGAATATGGAACGCGGAGGAAGGCGGAGAAGCGGAGGAAAGCAGAGGGAAATGATTTCAGAGACTGCTTTTCTCCGCTCCTCGGCAGTCCTCCGCTTACCTTTCATTTCCTTCTGAACCCTGAGCAAGCAGCTGCAATGCCAGCTCCGCCAGCCGCTCGGGGGTGTTGGCTTCGGGGTCGTCCAGGACGGCCTCGAGCAGCTGTCGCTGGAGGTCGCCGAGCCAGGGGCCGCCGCGCCGTCCGGCCAGTTGCATGAGGGCGGCGCCATCCAGGGACAGGGCGCGCACCGACAGGGGTGGCGCGGCGGCGGCCAGGGTCTCCAGGCGCGCCAAGAGGGCCTGGTGCTCTGCCTCGCGGCGCTCGGCGTCGAGGCCCTTCCCCAGGTGGTCCGCGAGGAGGAAGGCGCCCCACTGCGCCAGGGGCAGGCCGTCCTCCTGGAGCTGCCGCAGGAAGCGGCGGCAGGCGGCGTCACCCCAGGCCGCCGAGGGGTGGGTGCCATGGTGGCGGATCAGCGCGGCCACCTCCTGGCGCAGGGCGTGGCTGGCCTTGAGGCGCGCCAGGATCGCCTCGCTGAGCTCCAGGGACCGCGCCTCGTGGCCGTAGAAGTGGCACTCGCCATCCGGCCCCGTGGAGCGGGTGCCCGGCTTGCCGAGGTCGTGCAGCAGCGCCGCCCAGCGGAGACCCGGCTCCGCGGGCGTCAGGCCCACCACCTGGAGCGTGTGGACCCAGACATCGTGCTGGTGGTGCCGGTTCTGGCCGCAGCCCAGCAGAGGGCGCAGCTCCGGCAGCCAGAGGTCCAGGAGGCCACTCTCGGCCAGCAGCGTCAGGCCCTTGGCCGGGTCGCTGCCGCGCAGCAGCTTGTCGAGCTCCGTGAAGACCCGCTCCACCGAGACCTTGCGGGCCACCTCCAGGCGCAGGGGGATGGCCGCCCGGGTCGCGGACTCCACCTCGAAGCCCAGCTGGGCGGCGAAGCGGCAGGCCCGCAGGGTGCGCAGGCCATCCTCGCCGAAACGCAGGAGGGGATCACCCACGGCCCGGATCAGGCGGCGCTCCAGGTCCGCCTGGCCGCCGAAGGGATCCACCAGGTCGCCCCCGCCCACGGGCAGGGCCATGGCATTGATGGTGAAGTCCCGGCGGGAGAGGTCCTCGTGCAGGTCCACGCCCAGCTGGACAGATTCCGGGTGGCGGCCATCCCGGTAGTCGCCGTCGCTGCGGAAGGTGGTCACCTCCACGGGCCGGCCCTCCAGGAGCACCGTCACGGTGCCGTGCTGCAGGCCCGTGGGAATGACCTTCAGGCCCGCGGCCCGGGCCTTCGCCATGACCGCCTCGGGGAGCAGCCGCGTGGCCAGGTCCCAGTCCGCGTGGGGCCGTCCCAGGAGCTCATCGCGGACAGCTCCGCCCACCACCACCAGCTCCGCATCGGGGCCCAGGGCCTCCTTCAGGCGAAGCAGCGGCGCCCAGGTCAATCGTCCGCCCCGGCGAGGCGTTCGAGGGCCTCTCCGCTCACCCGGCAGGTCAGCCACTCACGCATCACCTTGGCCCCGTGGGCCTCGTAAAACTCGATGGAGGGCGTGTTCCAGTCCAGCACCTGCCAGACGAAACGGGTCCAGCCCTCCTTTACCGCGGTGGCCGCCAGATCCTGCAGCAGGGCCTTGCCGATGCCCTTGCCCCGGAGGGCCGGGCGCACGAAGAGATCCTCGAGGTAGATGCCGGGCTTGCCCTCCCAGGTGCTGAAGTTGAGGAACCAGAGGGCGAAGCCCGCGGGCTGTCCGTCCCACTCCGCCATGGTCACGTGCACCAGGGGGTGCTCGGAGAAGGCGTAGCGCAGGATGTCGGCCTCGGTGGCGACGGCGGCGTCAGGCTCGCGCTCATACTCCGCCAGGTCACGGATGAACTGGAGGATCAGGGGCGCATCGGCAGGAACGGCGGGGCGAAGGGTCAGCATTCGTCTATGCTAACCGGATGGATAAGGCCACTGCCCTCCGCCTTCACGAGGCGATGCTGCTCACCCGCCTCACGGAGGAGCGGATCGTGAAGCTGTTCCGGCAGGGGAAGACCCTCGGCAGCGTCTACCGCAGCCTGGGCCAGGAGGCCACGGCCTGCGGCACGGCCCTGGCCCTGGGTCCCGACGATGTCATCGGCCCCCTGATCCGCGACCTGGGTGCCATGCTGGTGCGCGGCGCGACCCCTGCGGAAGTCTTCCTCCAGTATCTGGGCCGGGCCTCGGGCCCCAGCGGCGGCCGGGACCACAACAACCACTTCGGCTCCGTCGCGCGGGGCATCATCGCACCTACGTCCATGCTGGGCGCGCTCATCCCGGTCATGGCGGGTGTGGCCCTGTCGTTCCGGCAGAAGGGCGAGCGCCGGGTCGCCATGACCTGGATCGGCGACGGCGGCAGCTCCACGGGAGCCTTCTACGAGGGCCTCAACTTCGCCGTGGTCCAGAAGCTGCCCCTGATCCTGGTGGGTGAGGCCAACGGCTACGCCTTCTCCACACCGCCGGAGCGCCAGATGGCGGGCCGGATGTCCCAGCGCTCCCAGGGCGCCTTCACCCTCACCGTGGACGGCAACGATGCTGCCGCCGTCTATGCCGCCGCCGCCGAAGCCCGGCAGCACTGCCTCGACGGCAAGGGGCCGGTGTTCCTGGTCTGCGAGACCTTCCGCATGAAGGGCCACGCGGAGCACGACAACCAGCGCTACGTGGACCCGGAGCTGCTCACCCATTGGGCCGCCAAGGATCCCCTGCCCCGCTTCGAGGCCTGGCTGGCCCAGCGGGGCTGGACCCCGGACCCGGGCCTCGCCCCCCGGCTGGAGGTCGAGCTCGAGGCCGCCGCCGAGGCCGCCCTCGAAGCCCCCTGGCCGGACCCAGCTTCCCTCACCCACGGTGTCTTCGCCCGGTAGGACCAGCCCGTCCCGGCCCTTGGGGGCCCCCTGGTGGCCGCCGTTGGAAAAATGATGACCCAAGAGTAAGGAATGCGGCGCCGGTCACTCCCCGGCGGGTCTAGACTAATCCCTGTCATGGGGGAAACCGTGCTTGTACTCGTCCTGAATGCCGGCTCTTCGAGCCTGAAGTTCAATCTTTTCGACATGGGGAAGGAGACCTCCATCGCCGAAGGCAATGCCGAGCGCATCGGCCTGGGCGAGGCCAACCTGGCCTGCACCATCGACGGCGAGAAGCGGAAGGAGGCCATGCCGCTGCCGACCCACCGGGAGGCCCTGGAGGCCATCCTGGACCGCCTCCGCGCCACGGTCCTGCACGACAC
>CAIRAS010000448.1 GCA_903876615.1 uncultured Holophagaceae bacterium | reverse complement strand
GGAGTGATGCACGAACAGGTCCGCGCCTCCCTCATCGGGGGTGATGAATCCGAAACCCTTTTCGGCGTTGAACCACTTAACGGTGCCTTGAGCCATGATGACTTCCTACTTTTCTTCGTCCTGGATGAAAATGCGGTGTCCCTTCCAGGCAAGGTGGCAACGCTTATTTGGCCCGTACGACAGACGGGAGACTGTTAGTGTAGGCCATTTCGGGATTCAATTTTCAAAAAATCGATCTATTTTTGAAAAAAATCCGAGGACCCCGATGGCAGGGCACTTCAGAGGTAGGTCCGAGCCCCAAGGAGGGCCTTCCGGAAGTAGGGGTCCGCGAGCTCATCCTGGCGAATGGCGCGTCCCGGGCTGGGCGCGTGGAGGAACGTCCCCTTGCCGAGATACAGGCCCACATGGCTGACCCGCCCGGCCGCCTTGGTGGCGAAGAAGAGCAGGTCCCCCGGGCGGGCCCGGTCCACCTCTACCGGCGTTCCCGCCTCGAACTGGGCCTGGGAGCTGCGGGGGAGGCGCAGCCCGTTCAGGCGGTAGACGGCCCCCGTGAGGCCGCTGCAGTCGAAGCCCCGGTCCGTGGTGCCGCCGAAGAGGTAGGGCACCCCCATGTAGCCCCGGGCCGTCTCCACCAGGCTGCCCCGCAGGCCGCGCTCGTCCCCGGGCCGCGTCAGGATGGCGCCCGGGGCGGCGGGGGCCGAGCCATCCGGTGCCACCACCCAGTAGGCCTCGATCACGCCGGCGGCCTTCAGGGCCACCCCCTTCTCCCGGGCCTTCTCGCGGGTGTTGAAGTCCCCGAACCGAACCCGATAGAGACCATCGCCGGAGGCATAGTAGGTGGCCTCCAGGCCCTGGGCTTGGAGGGCCTCGGAGAACCGGGCCGCATTTTCGGCCTTGGCGAAAGCACCGGCCTGCAGGGTGAACCCCAGGCGGGGCAGGGGCTTGGCTTTCAGGGTGGGCTCGACCCTGGGGAGCGGGCGCTCAGGGGCCGAGCGTGGGGGGCGCCCGCAGCCGGACAGCAGGAGCAGGCCCACGACCAGCGATGGACCAACCCCCAGGCTGCGCGTCATTTCGCGGGACAACATGCCTGAATCCTAGCACCTGGAGAGGTCTGGACCCTAGGCCAGCAGGTTTAGGGTTGTCTGTTCGAGGCTCTGCCGGGTAGAGGCCAGGGCCTGCTGGGCCGTGGCGGCAGGGTTCTGGCTCTGGTCGTAGGCGTAGCGGACCATGGCCGCTGATGCGCCGGGACTCAGGGCCGCCGCAGAGACGGGCAGACCATCGGTGCTGGGCAGGAGGGCGGAAGCGCCGCCGCCCAGGGCGGCCAACATGGCCTGGATGGCCTCGGGTCCGTTGCCGGAGGCGGCGGAATGGGCGTAGGCCATGGATGTGAGGGCCTCGCTGGCAGAACCGCCGGACAGGGCGGCGATGGGATCCACGGTGCCGATGCTCGCCAGCAGGCCGGCGGTTTCGGCGGCCTGAGACTGACCTGCCGCCAGGGCCTGCATGACTGCCTCGGACTTGCTGCCCGTCTGGCTCAGGGTGTTCTGGTAGGCAAACAGACTGAGGGCGCTGGTGGCATTGATGTCCATGGACCCTCCCTCCCCTACCCCGTATCGGCTGAACGCACCCAAGGGATGAGCGTTTTCAGTGAAGGCTCAACCAATCGTCGATGGACCGACTCTCTTGCAGACAGAGCCGCCCATGCCCCATCACCCTGACCTCCCCGCCCCCACCCTCCGGGAACCCCCGGCGCCGCCCCTGGAGCGGCTGTTCCTCGCGGCCGGCATCCTGGCGGTCACCCTGGCGCTGCTCTGGATCCTGTTCGACTGACCTGGGGCCCTCAGGCCAGGAGGTCCAGTTGGGGGGCCACCTCGGTGACCGGCGGGGTGATGTAGGTCCGCAGCACCCGATCGAGCTGGGTCTGGGCCTGGGCGAAGGCCTCGGGTCCCGGTCCGCCGGCGTTGGGCTGGAGGTTCCTCAGGCGGGGCACGGCAGCGGGATCCCGGACCAGGCCCGCGCCCAGCTCTCCAGGCAGACTGGTCTGGCCTGCCGGAGTGACCACGCCGGCCCCGAAGCGCAGCGCCGTCTGGAGCGCGAAGTCCACGCTGGTCCCGGTCTGGAACGTGTCTTGGAGGGCGCCGAAGTCCTGCGGCAGGGTCTGGCTGGCGGTGGTGGTGGGCTGCGTTGGTTCCGAGGCCTGGGCGGCTGAAAGGGCGGTGGTTGCGGAGCTGGGTTCCGCCGCCGTTGCGGAGGCCTGCGGGGCGCTCAAGGAAGCCAGGAGGGCGGCGGTGGCGGTTGAGTGGAAGCTCGGGAGAGCCGCAGTTGGCTCGGCGATGGGGGCGAGGGCCGCGGCCTGCAGGCTCTGGCGGAACAAGCCCTGGGCCAGCTCTTGCGCCAGACGCTGGACCCCGGCACTGGTCGCATCCTGGGCGTTGGCCTGGACCTTCGGGGGCGCCAGCACGGTGGCTGGCGGCTTGAGGCCGTAGGTGCCGAGGGGGCTGATGGCGAAGGCGTCCATGACATTCCCAATATAGGTCTTTTCGGGCGGAAGGTTTGCTCCCGGTCCCAAGAGATGCCTATGGGATCATGAGGGACCCGGGAGTGGCGATGAGCGAAAAGAAGGTCAGTTACGCGTCCAGCGGCGTCGACATCAGCCGCCAGGACGAGGCCCTCCGGCGCATCAAGCCCCACGTCAAGGCCACCAAGACCCCGGGCGTCCGCAGCGACATCGGCCTCTTCGGCGGGCTCTTCGACGCCCGCTTCCCCGAGGCCAAGCCAATCCTTGTGAGCAGCATGGATGGCGTTGGCACCAAGATGAAGGTGGCCCGGCGGGCCGGCATCTGGGACACCGTGGGCCAGGACCTGGTGAACCACTGCATCAACGACATCCTGGTCCAGGGGGCCCGGCCTCTCTTCTTCCTGGACTACATCGCCGCCCAGCAGCTGGAGCCTGAGGTCATCGAGCAGATCGTCCTGGGGATGGCCACCGCCTGCCAGGCCGCGGGCGCGGCCCTCATCGGCGGCGAGCTGGCCGAGATGCCCGGCGTGTATGCCGAGGGCGAGGTGGACGTGGCGGGCACCATCGTGGGAGTCGTGGACGAAGCCGACCTGCTGCCCCGCCTTGAGGCCATGAGTGCGGGCGATGTCCTCATCGGCCTGCCCAGCTCGGGCCTGCACACCAATGGCTATTCCCTGGCCCGCAAGGTCTGTTTCGAGCTCGAGCAGCTTGAAGTGAATGATCCCCTGCCCGGGACCGGCCTCACCGTGGGCCAGGCCCTGCTGGCCATCCACCGCAGCTACCTGGCGCCGGTGCTGCCGCTGGTCAAGGCGGGCAGGCTGGTGGCCATGGCCCACATCACCGGGGGCGGCCTGACGGACAACCTCCCCCGCGTGCTGCCGAAGTCCCTCGACGCCGAGATCGACACCGCCAGCTGGCAGATCCCCGCCCTGTTCCGCTTCCTCATGGAGAAGGGTGGCCTGGGGCTCGACGACGCCCGCCAGGCCCTGAACCTGGGGGTGGGGATGGTGCTGGTGGCGAAGGCGGAGCTGGCAGCGAGTGTGCTCGACCAGCTCCACGAGGCCGAAGAACCCGCCTGGATTCTGGGGCGCCTGACCGCGGGTTCGGGCCTTGTCCGCTACCGCTAGGCCCGCGGGGCGCCTGGGCCTGCTGGACCCCCTGCGGGGCGTCCTGGCCCTCAGCGTGGCGGTCTATCACCTCAGCGTGTGGTTCGACCTGACGCGGTCCGGTTCCGGCATGAACATGGCCACGGCCAAGATCGGCAACTACAGCGTGTCGGCCTTCTTCGTCCTCAGCGGCTTCCTGCTGTTCCGCACGGCTTCCTGGCAGCGTGTCCAGCAGGAAGGGCTGGGCCGCTTCTGGCTGCGCCGGTTCCTGCGCCTGGCGCCGGTCTTCTACCTGGCCTGCGGCCTGAACCTCGCGTTCCACCTGGGCATGGGGCCTGATCCCACACCGCGCTTCCTGCTGGAGAACGTCACCCTCACCTTCGGAGCCTTCCACCCCAACCACGCCCTGGTGACCGGCGGGTGGTACGTGGGCCTGGTCTCGCTGCTCTACTTTGTCTATCCCGCCCTGGCTTGGCTGCGGGACAAGGGCGGGCTGGCCTTCCTGGTGGCGCTGGCCTTGGGCCTCTGGTTGTGGAGCCTGCCCTCAACGCTCCACGGCATCATGGCCGAGCCCCAGTGGAACCGCTTTCACACCTACGTGCTGGCGCCCAACCAGCTCTTCCTCCTGGCTTGGGGCGGCCTGCTCGCAGGGCTCCACGAGCGCACCGAGGAGCGGCTGGATCCCAAGGTCGCGCTGCTGCTGGCCTTGCCCATGCTCTGGCTGCTGCTGCGGCCTGTCCCCCAGTTCTTCGACCACCTGACGGCGCTCACGGGCTGGCTGCGCTACCGCTACCTGCTGGTGGTGACGATCCTCGTGGCCCTGGCGGCCTTCACCCGCCACCAGGAACCAGGCTGGCTGGGCAAGGCCCTCACGCGGCTCGGCGCCTGGAGCTTCGGCCTCTACCTCATTCACCCCTTCACCATGAAGCTGGTGGCGCCGCATGTCTCCGGGCAGCTGGGTTTCGGCTTGGCCCTGGGGTTGGCCCTGGTGGCTGCCGCCGCCGTCCACCGCTGGATCGAAGAGCCGGTGGGACGGCTGGGGCGGGGCTGAGCCTGTTCTACCGTGCCCAGAGCGCAGAAAGGGGCAGTGCCCAGAGCCCAGGGCCGAAGGGCAGGACCTCTTTGCCGGTGTAGAGCACGACACCGCAACTGAAGCGGTCGCCGACCAGAGTCTTCATCATCCGCAGCCCTTGGAAATCGGAAGCGCCCACCGTTTGGGAAGCCTTCACCTCGATGCCGACTAGGCGGCGGCTTCGGTCCTCGAGGATCACGTCCACCTCGGTGCCCGTACTCGTCCGCATGTGGAACAGGCTGGGCCGTGCCCTGGACCATGGTGCGGTCTTGACTAGTTCCATCACGGCGAAGGATTCAACGATGGCCCCGAGGACCGGGGACTGGCGCAGCCCTCCGGGGTCAGCGCCCAGGAGGTGCAGCAGGAGACCCGGATCGTTGAGATAGAGCTTGGGGGTCTTGGCCAGCCGCTTTCCGAGGTTTTCGAACCATGGCGGCAGTTGCACCAGCAGGAAGAGGGTCTCAAAGAGGGTCAGGTAGCGCCGCAGCGTCACCTGGCCCAGACCGAGGGTGCGCCCCAGGTCAGCAACATTCATGGGACTGCCCGTGCGGGCCGCGACCAGGCTCAGCAGTCGTGGCAGTTGGGCGAGCCCTTCGATGGCCGCGAGATCACGGACGTCCCGCTGGATGAGGGTCTGGAGGTAAGCGTCGAACCAGCGAGTCCTGGACTCAGAGATACCCCGCGAGAGGGCTTCGGGGTAGCCTCCGGCAGCGATACTGTCCAGGAGCGCACTGCGTTCAATTGAAGGGATCCGGAGCTGTTCGGGGCGGCCCTGAAAGCAGGCATCCACGAAGCCAGGCTGCGTAGCCGCCAATTCGGACTGGGCGAGGGGCCAGAGGGTCAGGACCTCCATACGCCCCGCTAGGCTCTCTGCCACCTTGGGCAGTGCCAGCACCTTTGCCGATCCCGTCAGAACAAATCGCCCCGGACGCCGATCTCGATCCACGGTGGCCTTAATCGGCAGCAAGAGTTCGGGAACCCGCTGGATTTCGTCCAGGATGGCGGTGGCACCTAGGCTGTCGATGAAGCCGACCGGGTCGGCCTGGGCCGCAGCCAGGACGCTCAGATCATCGAAGGTCCGGTAGACAAACTCGCCTTCAAGGCCTTGGACTAGCGTGCTCTTTCCTGTTTGGCGAGCACCAGCTACGAAAACCACGGGTGTGTCTCCCAGGGCCCGTTGCATGGCTGCGAATAGGTTCCGCTTGTACATATTGAAAATATAACATTGAATGTTAGATTTTCAATAAGCACCTCGTTTCTGATCAGGAGTCGCCCTCAATGCGAGCGTAGAAGCTCGTCCGGCGCAGGTTCTCCTCGATCTTGAAGGCCTGCTGGAGGGGCGGGAACGCGCGCTGCTCGCAGTCCGTGCGCTCGCAGAGGCGGCAGGTGACGCCGATAGGGACCGGCGGCTGGTCCAGGCGCAGGCCGTCGGCGTAGATCAGGTCCTTGGCGTAGCCCATCTCGCAGCCCAGGCCCACGGCCTGCATGGCGTGCTGGCCCCGGTAGCCGCCCGTGTCCTTCTGGAGGGTGCGGGCGATGCAGAAGTACTTGCGGCCGTCGGGCATCTCGCTGATCTGGGTGCGGATCAGGCCCGGCGTGAGGAAGGCCGCGTGGGCGTTCCAGCGGGGGCAGGCACCGGAGAAGCGCGCGAAGCGGATGCCCGAGGCGGAGAAACTCTTGGAGATGTTGCCGGCGATGTCAATGCGCAGGAAGTGGAAGGGCACGCCCTCCAGGCCCGGGCGGCGCATGGTCGTGAGGCGGTGGCAGACCTGCTCGAAGCTGGACTGGAAGCGCCGGGCGAGGATGTCGATGTCGTAGCGCTCGGTCCGGGCGGCCCGCAGGAAGGGCTCGTAGGGCATGAGCACGGCGCTGGCGAAGTAGTTGGCCAGCGCCACCCGCGCCAGGGCCCGGGAGGCCTGCGTGCGCAGCAGGGGATGCTCCGCGAGGCGGTCCAGGAGCGCACCGTGCTCCAGCAGGGCCAGCTGGTGGGCCAACTGAAAGCTGCGGCTGCGCTGGGTCAGCAGCTCCGAGAGGCTGATGCTGCGCCGGTCCGGGTCGTAGCGGCGCAGCAGGCCGGGGTAGTCCGAGACCCGGTGGACGCGCACCTGGAGGCCCCGGGCCTCGCAGGCGGCCACCAGGCCCGGGAAGGGGTTGTCCGGATCGAGGGCGGCCGTGGTCCACAGCGCCTCGGCGGCGGCCTCCAGCTCCGGGAAGTGGTTCATGGCCTGCTGGATGAAGTCGCCGACCTCTTCGGAAGGCAGGCGCGTGGCCTCGGGGTCAAAGCCCTGGCCATCGCTGAGCTTGGTGGAGAGGGTGTCCAGGCTGTCCTGGGTGTGCTGGTAGGCGCGATAGAGCTCGAACACACCCCGGGCCAGCTGGGGGCTGTTCTGAACGAGCTCGCGCACGTCCTGGGCCTGGAGGCCGAGGGCTTCGAAGAGCGGGTCGCCGAAGACCTCCATGAGGTCATCCGACAGGCGCTGGTCCTCTTCGGGGGCCAGTGCCGTGAGGTCCAGATGGAAGCGCTGGGCCAGGCGAATGAGCAGGGGGGCCGTGAGGGGCCGTTTGTTGCTTTCGATGAGGTTCAGGTAGCTGGGGCTGATGCCAAGGGCCTCGGCGAGCTGCACCTGGTTGAGCCCCTCCTGGCGGCGGAGGAGGCGGATCTTGGCGCCAAGGCGCGAAGCGGGCTTGCTGGGGGGGGTGGAGGGCATGGCCATTCCTTTACATCAATTTACAAAATCAATGATGACAATTGACAAAAATTTTCGCCTTAACCCCTATCAATGCTGAGGTTCATTGACTTCATCCAGAATAGGTCAATCTTTGACATAGCACCAGTCCCCAACCCCTCCCAACCCCTTCCGAGGTGACCCATGACCCCCCGCTTCCCCATCCCAGCTCTTGATGATGATTTCTCCGCCAACCGCTGGGAAGGCATCGTCCGCCCCTACAGCGCCGACACCGTGAAGAAGCTTCGCGGCAGCGTCCGCATCGACCACACCCTCGCCCAGATGGGCGCCCGCAAGCTCTGGAAGCTCGTCCAGCAGGAGGAGCCCGCCCGCGCCCTGGGTGCCATGACCGGCGGCCAGGCCGTCCAGATGGCCAAGGCCGGCCTCAAGGCCATCTACTGCTCCGGCTGGCAGGTGGCTGCCGACGCCAACAGCTCGGGGCAGAGCTACCCCGACCAGAGCCTCTACCCGGCCAACTCCGTCCCCACCCTGGTGAAGCGCCTGAACAACGCCCTCCAGCGGGCGGACCAGGTGGAGCACGGCGAGGGTGGCGTCAGCCGCGACTGGTTCCTGCCCATCATCGCCGATGCGGAAGCCGGTTTCGGCGGACCCCTCAACGCCTTCGAGCTGATGAAGGGCATGATCGAGGCGGGCGCCGCAGGCGTCCACTTCGAGGACCAGCTCTCCAGCGAGAAGAAGTGCGGTCACCTGGGCGGCAAGGTCCTCATCCCCACGGGGCACTTCATCCGCACCCTCGTCGCTGCCCGCCTGGCCGCTGACGTCCTGGACGTGCCGACCCTGGTCATCGCCCGCACGGACGCGGACTCCGCCCGCCTGATCACCTCCGACATCGACGATCGCGACAAGCCCTTCCTCACGGGGGAGCGCACGCCCGAAGGCTTCCACCGCATCACCGGTGGC
>CAIRAS010000447.1 GCA_903876615.1 uncultured Holophagaceae bacterium | reverse complement strand
GGCCAGGTCGCCGTCCTTGGGGTTCTCAACCTTGAGGACCTCCGCCCCCAGCAGCGCCAGGTGCAGCGTCGTGAACGGCCCCGACAGCACATTCGTCAGGTCCAGCACCTTGATGCCTTGGAGAATCTTGTTAGTCATCTAGACTCCCACCCGCTCTTGCCCCATACCTTCATTCCCGTCCAAGTATCTTTTCTCACCGTTCCTCACCGTTCCTCACCGGTTTCAATCTCTTTTCTCACCGGCTTCCAGTCCTTCCCCGGAACCAGTCGTCGAATCTCTGGTTTAGCAATCCCCATGTTGACGAGGAGACAGACACCTAAGCCCGAGACCCGGAGGTAGTTCAAGGCCTGTGCCATGTGGATGTCATCCAATGCCTTGACGGACTTTAGTTCCACGAGAACCTGACCTTCAACCAGGAGATCGGCGGCGAAGTTGCCCACAACAACGCCGTCGTACCAGACCTCCAGGCCCTTCTGCTGTTCGACCCGGAGGCCGTCCTTGGTCAATTCATGCACCAAGGCGTTCTCGTAGACCTTTTCCGAGAAGCCCACACCAAGGCCAGTACTGACCTTGAAGACAACGGCGAGGATTCTTTCGGTCAAGGGGTCGTGAACAGGCATGGTGGTGGCTCGAAAAAGTTCTGAAGCCGGGGAAGGAAACTGCGAAAGCAATTGAAACCGGTGAGGAACGGTGAGGAACGGTGAGAAAGACAACTACAAGGGAATCGGCCCGGCGCGGTGGACGCGGCCGGGCAGCTCGCGACCGAAGTGGGTGGCGACGTCGCGGGCGACGCCGACGAGGGCGGGGAGGTCGATGTCCGTGCGCTGGCCCGCGCGCTGGAGACCGTGGACCAGGTCCTCGGTGGCGACGTTGCCTGCGGCCAGCTTGGTGAAGGGGCAGCCGCCCAGGCCGCCGAAGCTGGTCTCGATGGCGGTGGCCCCGGCGTCCATGGCCGCATAGACGTTGGCCATGCCCAGGCCGAAAGTGTCGTGGATGTGGGCGGTGACCTCGGCGGTCGCATCGAGCTCCAGCACCTGCTCCACCAGGCGCGTCACCTGGGCGGGGTGGGCGTGACCCGCGGTGTCCGCCAGGCTGATGGCCGTGAGGCCGGCGTCCAGGTAGGCCGCGACCATGGCCCGCACGCGGTCCTCGGAGATGGCCCCCTCGAAGCCGCAGCCGAAGGCGCTCTGCACGCTGACCTGCACGCGGCGCCCGGCCTGCTTCGCCGCCAGGGCCGTGGCAATGATGCGGCGCTGGGCCTCCTCGGTGCCCATGCCCGTGTTCTTGCGGCTGTGAGTCTCGGAAGCTGACACGCCCAGGCAGATCAGGGGCACACCGACTTCCAGGGCCCGCTCGAGCCCCTTCTCGTTCAGCACCAGACCCGAGAGCAGGGCCCGGTGGCCCTCCGGCACCAGGGTCCGGAACAGCTCGTCCGTGTCCGCCATCTGAGGCAGCTTGTCGCCCCGCACAAAGGAGCCCACCTGCACGATGTCCACGCCGCAGTCCGCCACCCGCCGGATCCAGTCCAGCTTGACCGCCGTCGGGACCACCGCCGTCTCCGCCTGGAGACCGTCCCGCGGACCGACTTCATGGATAAGGATCGCGCTCATGGAACCCTCAAAGCTTGCGGGCGATGGCTTCGCCCATGTCGAGGGTCGTGGCACTGCCGCCCATGTCGTAGGTGCGGACCTGGCCCTCGGCGATGACGGCGGCGGTGGCGGCCTCGAGGCGGGTGCCCTTCTCGGTCTCGCCCAGCCAGTCCAGCATCATCTTGGCGGCCAGGATGGTGGCGATGGGGTTCACCTTGTACTGGCCCGCGTACTTCGGCGCGCTGCCGTGGCTGGGTTCGAAGACGGCCAGCTTCTCGCCGATGTTGCCCGAGCAGCCGAAGCCCAGGCCGCCCACCATCTGGGCCGCCAGGTCGCTGACGATGTCGCCGAACAGGTTGGTGGCCACCATGACGCCATAGCTCTTGGGGTTCTTCAGCATCCACATGGTGATGGCATCCACGTTGGCGTCATCCATGGCGATGCCCGGAT
>CAIRAS010000446.1 GCA_903876615.1 uncultured Holophagaceae bacterium | reverse complement strand
TGCGGGCCCGCAGCCGGGCGGCTTCGGCCCCCCCCAGGGGCACGCCCAGCACGTTGCCAGAGCCCTGGGACGGCGTAAGCAACCCCAGCAGGGCCTTCAGCAGCGTGGACTTGCCGGAGCCGTTGGGCCCCAGCAGGCCCACGATGCCCCGGTCCAGCTGCAGGGAAATCCCCTTCAGGGCCGGCACCGGGGTGGCGGGGTAGCGCACTTCCAGGTTCTCGAAGGCGATCAACGGCATCTCCAAAGCGTCTAGCGATGTTGGCGGCTACGAGTGGGAGCGGGATTGGATTAGGCTGGAACACCTATCCTCCCATTCCCCGGACTCCCCCGCATGCAGCTTCTGGACTGGCCCTTCCTCGATGCCCTCCAGGCCGGAGCCCTCGCGGCCCTCTGCGTCAGCTTCGCGGCCGATGCCTTCACCCGGCGCGACCGCATGGTCGGCTGGCTGGCCCTGGCCTGCCTCCTGGTGGGCCTGCGTCACGCGGTCCTCGCCCTTGGCACCCAGGCCGAGCTGAACCCCCACCTGGTGGACCGGGCCCAGAGCCTGCTCATGGCCTTCGGCTTCCTCGCCCTGTGCGCCGCCTTCACGAGGCTCTTCTCCGGGCATATCCCGGCCCGCTTCCCGCGCTGGGTGGCCCTGGGTCTGATCCCGAACTTACTCCGCAACCTGGTCCTGCCCCACCCGAGCCTGGGCGACACCTGGCTGCACCACACCTCCAACCTCGTCTACCTGGGGGGCTGCGGCTGCATCATCTACTGGACTTACCGAGCCCAGCAGGAGGGGGACCCCATGGGCCGCCGCCTGTTCCTGGGTTTCCTGGGGGTGACCTTGCCGGTGGTGGTGGAGCTGGCGGCCTTCAGCCTCTTCGACCTCAAGATCCGCCTCTCCGGGTTCAGCCTCCTGATCCTGGCCCTGGCCATCGGCTCCACGTGGCAGTGGCTCGTGGTGAGTGTCCTGGAGTCCCGCATCCGCCGTGCTGAAACGGAGCGGGAGGGCTGGCGGAGCCTGGCCCCCGGCCACACCTTCCGCACGGACCACCCCGCGCCGGCCATGGAAGCCCTGTTCGGCACCACCTGGGCGGAGCAGGTCAAGGCGAGCCCGGGCCTGACCCTCCTCGGCGCGGATGGCATCACCTACCGGGTCCAGAGCCAGACCTTCCATGGCCAGGAGCGCCTCGGCTGGTGCGACCGCGACGAGGAGAGCCAGCCCAGCCATCAGGGTTTCCTCTCGGGTTGGACCGTGGGCCTGGGAATGGACGATCCCGGAGAGAGCGACCGCCTTCTGGCGCTGCTCCATGCCTGGGGCGCCGAGGTGGAGCCCTGGGGCACGGTGCCGCCCCGGGAGGGTCCCTACCCGAGCGTCCTGCTCTGGGCCCGGGAGCCAAGCATCCTTGCGGTCTGGCGCGAGGGCAATCTGCTCCGCCGCCGGCCCCGCTGGATCCAGATCGGCGGCCCAGCCACCGAGGGTCCCCACGCTCGCCTGGAAACGGGCGCATCCGGCGACCAGCTGCGGCAGACCCTGGAGGAGCTGCTCTCCCGGCGCTGACTTCGCGGAACTTGCCCCAAGGGCCGGCATCCATTGGAGAATGAGGCCATGAGCTTCGCGCACCTGCACCTGCACACCGAACATTCCCTGCTGGACGGCCTCACACGCATTCCCGACCTCGTGAAGAAGTGCTGGGCCTCGGGCATGCCCGCCGTGGCGGTCACCGACCACGGGAACATGTTCGGGATGATGAAGCTCTTTGACGCCTGTGAGAAGACACGGCAGGAAGACGGGACCTTGGCCGTGAAGCCCATCCTCGGCTGCGAGGTCTATGTGGCGCCCAAGACCCGCTTCGACAAGAAGCTGGAAGCGAAGAACACCACCGGCGACGAGGGCCTCGAGGACTGCGTGGACCCCAGCGGCTCCCGGGACGCGGGCTACCACCTGGTGCTGCTGGCCAAGAACCCCGTGGGCTTCACCAACCTGTCCAAGCTGGTCTCCGCGGGCTTCACCGAGGGCTTCTACTACAAGCCCCGCATCGACAAGGACCTCCTCCGCCAGCACAGCGAGGGTCTCATCGCCCTGTCCGCCTGCCTCGGCGGCGAGGTGCAGGCCCGCATGCTGCAGAACCGCCTGGACCAGGCCGAGCGCGTGGCCCGCGACTTCCGCGACATCTTCGGCGACGACTTCTACCTGGAGATCCAGGACCAGGGCTTCGACAAGGAGCGGGAGATCATCCCCCACCAGGAGGCCCTGGCCGCCAAGCTGGGCATCCCCCTGGTGGCGACCAACGA
>CAIRAS010000445.1 GCA_903876615.1 uncultured Holophagaceae bacterium | reverse complement strand
CCGCAGGTCCAGGCGGGAATGCGGTGGCCCCAGACCAGCTGGCGGCTGATGCACCAGTCCTGGATGTTGGTGAGCCAGTGCTGCCAGACGGCGGCGTGGTGCTCGGGGGTGAACTGGATGGCGCCGGTCTGGACGGCCTCCAGGGCCTTGGCCGCGGCCTCCTTCACGTCCATGAACCACTGCTCGCTCACCAGGGGTTCCAGGGCGGCGCCGCTGCGGTCGCTGAGGCTGATCTTGTGGACGTAGTCCTCCACCTTGGCCAGGAAGCCCTGCTCCTCCAGGTCCGCCAGCACGCGCTTGCGGGCCTCGAAGCGGTCCAGCCCGGCGTAGGCCCCAGCGGCGGCGGTCATCTTCGCGTCGAAGCCGATGACGGTGATGGAGTCCAGCTTCAGGCGCTGGCCGGCGGCGAAGTCGTTGGGGTCGTGGGCCGGCGTCACCTTCACGCAGCCGGTGCCGAAGGCGGGATCCACGAAGCTGTCGGCCACCACCGGGATCTGGCGCCCGGTGAGGGGCAGGTTGAGGAACTTGCCCACCAGGCTGCTGTAGCGCGCATCGTCCGGATGCACGGCCACGGCGGTGTCGCCCAGCATGGTCTCCGGCCGGGTGGTGGCCACCACCATGTCGCCGCTGCCGTCCGCCAGGGGATAGCGCAGGTGCCAGAGCTTGCCCTTGCGCTCTTCGTATTTCACTTCGAGGTCGCTCAGGGCGGTCTGCAGGGCGGGATCCCACTGGATCATGCGGGGGCCGCGGTAGATGCGACCGGCCTTGTAGCTCTCCACGAAGACGTGGCGCACGGCCTTGTTCAGGGCCGGGTCCAGGGTGAAGCGGTTGCGGGTCCAGTCCACAGAGCAGCCCAGCCGCTTCAGCTGGTGCTCGATGGCGCCCTGGTTCTTGTCCTTCCAGTCCCAGATGCGCTGCTCGAAGGCCGCGCGGCCCAGCTTGTGGCGGTCGGTGCCCTCGGCCTTGAGCTGGCGCTCCACCATCATCTGGGTGGCGATGCCCGCGTGGTCAGTGCCGGGCACCCAGAGGGCGTCGAAGCCCTGGGCCCGCTTGAAGCGGGTCAGCACGTCATGCAGCGTGTTCACCAGGGCGTGGCCCATGTGCAGGTTGCCCGTGATGTTCGGCGGCGGGATGACGATGGACCAGGGCTCCTTGCCGCTCTCCGGGGCCGCCTCGAAGGCCCGGGAGGCCTCCCATACCGCGTACCAGCGCTCCTGGGCGGTCTTGAAGTCGAATGCCTTGTCCATCTCGCGCATGGGAATCCTTGGGGGCCGGGCCGGGCTCTGGGTCGGGAAGGCCGACCTGGAAGACAGAAGACACCAAGGAACCCGGTCAACCGGCGAGCTCTTGGCCCCGAAGCTACCAGTCTACCTGTGGAGTCAGGCCGCTTCCAGCAGGGGTCGCCCGGCGGCGCTGGAAGCTGCGAGGATGGAGAGCTTTCAGGTGAGCCCCCCATGACCCTCCGAGCCCTCGCCCTTGCCACCCTGCTGCTGGTCTGGCCGGCGGCGGCCGCCGCTCCCATCGAGGGCCTGATCCTGCCCAACCGCCAGGCGGAGGTCTGCGCCCCCGTGGCCAGCCGCATCCTGGAGCTGAAGGTGGGGGAGGGGGAGGCCGTCAAGGCCGGGCAGACCCTGGCCCTGCTCGACGGCAGGCTGGAAGAGCTGGAGCTGAAGCGGGCCAAGCTGCTGCTGGAGCGCCGGGAGTTCGAGGCCAAGAGCACCCAGCGGCTCTACGACAGCCGGATTCTCCCCGAGGCCAAGGCCCTGGAGACGCGCATCGAGCTGGAGCTGGCCCGGCTGCACTACGAAACGGCCGTCCAGCAGGTGCGCCTGCGCACGGTAGTGGCCCCCATGGACGGTGTGGTGGTGGCCCGCAGCCGGGAAGTGGGCGAGTCCGTCTCCAGCGCCCAGCCCCTGTTCCGCATCCAGGACATCAGCCGCGTGCTGGTGCAGTGCGCCGTGGCGCCGGAGGCCCTGGGCGCCCTGAAGCCCGGACAGAAGCTCCGGGTGCAGCTGCTCCCCCTGGCGCCGGGCGGAAGCTTCGAGGGCGAGGTGGTCCTCGTGGCCGCCTGCGCGGACAGCGAGGGCAAGGTGCAGGTGAAAGTGGTGGTGGAGAACCCCGAGCGCCGAATTCGCCCAGGCCTGCGAGCCCAGGTGGAGCTGCCGTAGGTGGACCCGCCACACCCGGTGAAGATCAACAGCGGAACCGCAGATGACGCCGATTGCGCAGATGGGCGCCGACGCGAAGGGGAGCGGAGAACGGCTACGTGCTCAGTGTTCGCATCACCGTTGAGCGTGCCGTGATTTCGTTTCGGCTCCTAGTCGCCGTCGGAACGCTCCCAGACCTCTTCCCACTCCAGGTCAGTCCACCACTCCATCTCGAGGCCGTCGCAGGTCTTGCCGTAGGAGGGGCAGGCGATGCAGCCGTCGCCCCGGTGGACTTCGGCGTCATGCTCCGGGGGGTAGCGCAGGACCAGAGCCAGGCCTGCCTCCCGGGCGGCCTGCTCCGTGTCGGTCATGGGCCGGCTGGGCAGGTCCAGGACGTGAAAGCGCCGCAGCCGCTCCTGGCTCTCGGGGAACATGACGGAGTTCTCGGCATCGATGTGCTGCCAGAGCGAGCGGGTGTAGGCCACCGCGAGCTCCTGCAGGCGCAGCCGGTCCGCCTCGGCGGCCAGGGGGCTGTCCAGCAGCTCGGCCAGCCCGTCCAGCAGGCCGCCCATGCGGTGGTGCTCGCCGGTGAGGGCAGGGATGGGGCCGCGCTCACGGGGCAGTTCGGCCCGCTCCACCAGGGCCCGGAAGAGGACGGCCTCCTCTTTGTCGTGGTGGAAGGTGCCCGCGTAGTGGCGGAAGAAGGCCAGGAACCGCGCGCCATCTGCCGTATCCCCGCTGCCGGCCAGGCGGGCGGTCACGAAGGCGCGAAGGGAACCCAGTACCTGCTCGATCAGGTCATGTTCGGCGTGGAGATCATCGATCAGCTGCATGCTCAGGCCCTGACCGCGGCGCCTTCCACCCGCATCCCCAGGGACTGGAGCAGCCACTGGTCGTGGTCCAGGCCGGGGCCGGGGGTGGTGAGCAGCTTCTCGCCGGTGAAGATGCTGTTGGCCCCTGCGAAGAAGCAGAGGGCCTGCAGCTCGTCGCTCATCTGGGCGCGCCCGGCGCTGAGGCGGATGCGGCTCTTGGGGAATAGGATCCGGGCCGTGGCGATCATGCGCACCAATTCGAGGGGCGGCAGGGGGTCCACGTCCGCCAAGGGCGTGCCGTCCACGGCCACGAACTGGTTGATGGGGATGCTCTCGGGGGCGGGCTCCAGCTCGGTGAGCTCCTGCAGGAAGTGAATGCGCTGGTCGATGGTCTCGCCCATGCCCACGATGCCCCCGGAGCAGACCTCCAGGCCCGCGGCGCGCACGGCGGCGATGGTCTCGAGGCGCTCATCGAACTTGCGGGTGGAGATGATGGTCTCGTAGAAGTCGCGGCTGCTGTCGATGTTGTGGTTGTAGACCTGGCAGCCGGCTTCCTTGAGGCGCCGGGCCTGGCCTTCGTTGACCATGCCGAGGGTCACGCAGACCTCCATGCCCAGGCCCGAGACGCCCTGCACCATCTCCAGCACCGCGTCGAAGTTGGCGTCGTCCTTCACCTCGCGCCAGGCCGCGCCCATGCAGTAGCGGGTGGAGCCGGCGGCCTTGGCCTCGGCGGCGCCGGCCAGCACCTTGGCGACATCCTTGAGGGGCTCGACCTTCAGGGCCGTCTGGTAGCGGGCACTCTGGGGGCAGTAGGCGCAGTCCTCGGGGCAGGCGCCCGTCTTGATGGAATCCAGCGTGCAGAACTGGATCTCCTCCGCGTTCCAGTGCTGCCGGTGGGCCGTGGCCGCCCGGAAGAGCAGCTCGGGCACGGGCAGGTCGTGGATGGCGCGGATGGCAGCTGGGGACTGGGGCATGGGTGGCTCGCAAAGGGTCCATTCTACCCTCAAGCCCCGGCGGGCGTTATTGACCCAGGCATCGGTTTTGATCTGCGCTGGTCTGTGCTGTGCCCCGCATTTCCTCCGAGAGGTCTGGGCTGAAGGCGGAATAGACGGGTCGAACCAAAGGTCCCCAGGGGCATGCTAGATTTGGGCTTCCTCCCGAACCTGAGCCCCCTTGAAGGAACGCCCCTTGGCCCCAAGTCCTGAGTCGTCCGCGCCCGTCACGGCGCTCTCCCGAGAGGACCGCATCCGGCTGTATCGGACCATCTACGCCGCCCGGCGGATCGACGACAAGGAGATCCTCGGGAAGCGCCAGAACAAGGTCTTCTTCCAGATCAACGGCGTGGGCCACGAGGCCGTGCAGGCCGCGGCGGCCATGGTCTTCCGCCCGGGTCACGACTGGTTCTTCTTCTACTACCGCGACCGTGCCCTGGCCTACGGCCTGGGCTACACCGCCCGGGAGATGTTCCTGGGTTCGGTCGGCGCGGGCGCGGACCCCGCCAGTGGCGGCCGCCAGATGCCCAGCCACTGGGGGCACAAGGACCTGAACATCTTCACCACCTCGAGCCCCACCGGCAGCCAGCTGCTCCAGGCCGTGGGCGCGGCGGAGGCGGTGCTCCGGGCCGAGCGGCTCGGCCTGCTCGACCGCCTCGGCATCCACGCGGACGAAGTGGTGCTGACCTGCACCGGGGACGGTACCTGCAGCCAGGGCGAGTTCTGGGAGGCCGTCAGCAACGCTGTGAACCTGAAGGCGCCGGTGGTGTTCCTGGTGGAGGACAACGGCTTTGCCATCAGCACCCCCACCGAGGTGCAGTATTCCGGCGGCAATGTGGCCGCCCTGCTGCAGGGCTATGCGGCCCATGGCCTGCTCATCCTGGATGAGGTCGACGGCTGCGATCCCTTGGCCAGCCACGCGGCGCTGCAGGCCGCTGCGGACTACGCCCGCGCCCGCCGCGGTCCGGCCCTGGTGCGGGCCAGGACGATTCGGCCCTACAGCCATTCGCTCTCAGATGATGAGCAGGCCTACAAGTCCAAGACGCTGCGGGAGGCCGAGGCGCTCCGGGATCCGGTGACCAACTACGCGCAACAGCTGGTGGCCTGGGGGGACCTCACCGAGGCGGAGCTGAGCGCCCTCAAGGAGGAGGTCCAGGCCGAGATCAACACCGCCTGGGAGGGCGCCGAGATCGCGCCGGGCCCCGCGTCCGGCAGCTACTACCGACACCTCTACAGCGAGGCGGTGGACCCCACGGCCCCGACTTTTGACACGGAGACCGCCGCCGGAGACCAGGCCACGGGTGCCAAGACCATGATCGATCTCATCAACGCCACCCTCAAGCACGAGATGGCGCGGGACCGGCGAATCCTGGTGTTCGGCGAAGACGTGGCCGATGTCAGCCATGACGACAATGCCGAGGAGCTCAAGGGCAAGGGCGGGGTCTTCAAGGCGACCCACGGTCTACAGAAGCGGTTCGGTCCGGACCGCGTCTTCAACACGCCCTTGGCCGAGGCCACCATCGTGGGCCGGGCCATTGGGCTCGCCGTGCGCGGCTTCAAGCCCGTGGTGGAGATCCAGTTCTTCGACTACATCTGGCCCGCCATGCAGCAGCTGCGCGACGAGCTGGCCAACATCCGGTGGCGCTCCAACGGCGCTTTCGCCTCGCCCATGGTGGTCCGCGTGCCCATCGCCGGCTACCTCATGGGTGGGGGCACCTACCACAGCCAGTGCGGAGAGAGCATCTTCACCCACATCCCGGGCCTGCGGGTGATCTGCCCCAGCTCCGCGCTGGATGCGGCCGGTCTGCTGCGGACCGCGATCCGCTGCCAGGACCCGGTGCTGTTCCTCGAACCCAAGCACCTCTACCGGCAGACTCACAACAAGGGCAACGATCCCGGGCCGGACTTCATGATTCCCTTCGGCAAGGCCCGCACCGTGCGTGAAGGCTCGGACCTGTCCGTGATCACCTTCGGGAACACGGTCCACCGGGCCGTGCAGGCTGCCCGCGAGGCCGAGAAGGAAGGCCTCTCCGTGGAGATCATCGACCTCCGCTCCCTCAATCCCTATGACTGGGAGGCCATCGAACGTACCGTGAAGAAGACGCACCGGGTGCTGGTGGCCCACGAGGACACCCTGGCCTGGGGCTACGGTGCCGAGCTGGCCGCCCGCATCGCCGACGAGCTGTTCTTCCACCTGGATGCCCCCGTGCGGCGACTGGCGGCCAAGGACACCTGGGTGGCCTACAACCCCGCCCTGGAAGACGAGATCCTGCCCCAGCCCAAGGACTTTCTGGAGGCCTACCGCCGGCTGGCGATTGTCTAGAAAATTTACTGGATAGTTCTTCCGGGCCGATATCCTCCGTATCAACACCCGGAGGTGTCATGAGAACTCTGCCGATCGCCCTCTTCCTCACCGCCAGCGCGGCCTTCGCCCAGCTGGGGGCACCCTACTCGGCCCCCGCGGGACCGGAGCGCACCTGGACCCTGGGGGCCCAGACCTTCGGACCCACCCTGACGGGCCACTTCCAGGGCAAGCAGGATGGCCAGCCCATCCTGGTGGACCTGGACGCGGATCTTGGCTTGGGTAAGGACAAGGCTACGCCCGGTTTCTTTCTGGACTACCAGGGGCCCCGCTTTGCCTTCCAGGTCTCCAGCGGCACCACCGAGTACAAGGGTGACCGTGTGGTGAACCGGCTCGTGACCATCAACGGGACGACCTATTCCCTCGGCAGCCGGGTCCAGTCCCACGTCAAGCTCGCCGCCGTGGATGGCACCTGGACCATCAAGTTCGTCAGCGACCCGGCTGGTTGGCTGGGCCTGGACCTGGGGGTCAAGTCCTGGACCCTCGACATGGATGCGGCGGGCACCTTGCCGCTGCCGGCGCCCCAGACCCCGACCACGGCCAGCACCCGCGTGACGGCACCCATCCCGCAGATCGGCCTGTCCGGCGGCGCCCGCGGTTACAACGGCGCCGTGGAAGCCAAGGCCTACGTGCACTACCTGGCCTACAAGCAGGCCAAGTACACGCTGCTCGGAGCGGATGTCCGGGTGTTCCCCGTCAAGTGGTTCGGCCTCCGGGCCTTCTACGAGGGCGGCAAGTTCGATGTGCCCAAGGGATCCGTGAAGGATGACCTGGAGTTCGTGCTGGAGTGCAAGGGCGTCGGACTCGGTGCAGTGGTGCGGTTTTAAAAATTCTGAACTTCCCTAAAAAAAGAGATAGACGAAGCCGATTCTGTCATGCTGATTGCCGTGACCCGCCAAGGGCGGACCTCACATATACGCTTTGACGGCCTTGTCTGGGGAAAGTCATCGCATCATCATCACCAGACTATCTGCAGGAATACCGTCATGGCTCAAGGCACTGTCAAGTGGTTCAACGCCGAGAAGGGCTTTGGTTTCATCACCCCCGATGAGGGCGGCGCTGATCTCTTCGTCCACCACACCGCTATCCAGGGCGGCGGCTTCCGCACGCTGGACGAGAACCAGCGCGTCAGCTTCGAAGTCGCCCAGGGCCAGAAGGGCCCCCAGGCCACCAACGTCCAGAAGCTCTAGAGCCTCTGCCATCCAATTGAAAAGGCGGCCTTCGGGCCGCCTTTTTTGTGTCAAGGAAACCGCCAGGGAGGCTAGTGGTGCCCGTGGTTGTCCACTGGGGCGGCCTTGCCGATGAACTCGGCCTTCCGGCCCAGGAAGATGACCCAGAGCCCGTAGCCGATCAGGCTGGCCACACCCACGGCGAAGAAGCCCGGCAGGGCCTTGGCCAGGCCCGGGTTCCGGAAGCTGAGCAGACCCAGGCCCGCGCCGAAGAGGCCGACGAGGATCAACAGCAGGCCCCAGCGGCTGGCGGCCACGGGATTCTGGGCAACTTCCTCGGGCAGGGTGCCGAGGGGGTTCTTCACTTCCCCGGCCATGTGGGTGCCCTGGAAGAGGAGGACGGCGGAGAGGACGAAGTAGAACACCAGGAAGATCATGGGCGGTCTCCAGAAGTTCCAGGATCGCATGAATGCTGGATCCCTGGGGCCGGAAGCCGATTCTGAAATTCGGGACTTGACTGATTCAACCGATTGATTAACCTTAAAAAACAGTATTGATCACTCGATTGATTATTGCCCTTGAGGTCCCCATGGTTGCCCCCTTGCTGCCCCACGACACCCGCTCCCGGCTCATCGAATCCGCCATCCTCCACTTCGCCGCCAAAGGCTACGACGGCACGGGCATTCGTGAGATCGCCAAGGGCGCCCAGGCCAACTCGGCCCTGGTGGCCTACCACTTCTGCGGCAAGGAGGGCCTCTACCTGGAAGCCCTCAAGGCCGTGTTCTCCCGCAAGACCTCGCCCCTGACCGGCCTGCAGCACCCCCCCCCGGCGGATGCCCCCGGGGCCAGGCAGGCGGCCCTGGAAGGGCTGCGGGCCTACCTCCGGGCCTTCATCACTGAGCTGATGTCCTGCGATGCCTCGGATCCCGTAGGTGAGGCCGCCATGGTGCTCATGGCCCGGGAGATGCAATCCCCCAGCGAGGCATCGGCGCCGGTGCTCATGGCACAGATCGAGCCCTACGTGACTTACCTCATGGCCTGCCTGGCGCTGCTGCGTCCGGACCTGGACGAGGAAGCGCTCTTCCTCATGGGCAACAGCATCCAGGGGCAGGTCCTGCACTTCCGGAACTCCCTGGGGATCATCCGGCTGCTCCGCGGCAATCCGGCCTTCCCCGAGAACCTGGAGAAGCTCATCCAGCACTTCATTGGTTTCAGCCTGCGGGGACTCGGCGTCCCTGAGGCTTTTCCGCAGCCGAGGAACTGACATGCTCCTGCTCTCCCCCCCCGCCCTCCAGGCGCCGCCGCCGGCCGCCGCCCCACCCGTTTCCCTCGACCTGTCCGCTGCCCTCGGCCGCGCCCGGGAAGAGAACCCGCTGCTCCGCGCCGCGAAGGCCCGGGTGGAGGAGCGCCGTGGTCTGATCACCACCACCCGCGCCGACGCCCTGCCGCAGCTGTCCCTCATCGGGGACTTCACCCGCACCCGGGACGTCACCATGCTCAACAGCAGCTTCGCGGACCTGGCGCCCCAGTTCGGGTTCCCGGTGGCCAGCCTGGTGGGCGCCCGCAGCGTCTACACCAGCCAGGCCAGCCTGACGCAGCCCCTCTTCTACTGGGGCAAGCTGGGCACCGCCGTGGACATCGCCCGCATGGGCGAGACCGAAGCGACCCTGGCCTACACGACCTCGGAGCTGGATGTGCTGCACGGAGTGGCCAAGGCCTACCTGGGCGTGCTGGTGGCCCGAGCCGAGCGCGAGGTCATCGCCAGCCGCCGCCGCACCGCCGAGCAGTTCGTGTCGGATGTGAAGGCGAAGCTGGAGGCCCAGACCGCCACGGAGCTGGACCGCATCCGCGCCGAGAGCGAGCTCCTGGCGGTGATCCCCGAGTCGCTCCAGGCGGACGCGAACCTGCAGCGGGCCCTGGAGGTGATGAATGGCCAGCTGGGCCTGGATCCCAGGGCTCCTCTCAGCCTGGTGGAGCTGGGTCGGCCCGAGGCCGCCGCCCGGCCTGCCGGCGCCGAGCGCAGCGAGCTGGCCCAGCTTAAGCAGCAGGAGGCGATGTACCGCGCCAACGAGAAGATCATCACCTCGGACCTCCGGCCGAAGTTCGACCTCAACGCCACCTACGGCTACCAGGCCGCCAAGACCGACAACCTGTTCAAGGAGCCCTACGACACCTGGCGGGTCAGCGTCACCATGAAGTTCCCGGTCTTCGACGGGCTGCGCAGCTCCGGCAAGCGGGCCCAGAACGCGGCCCAGCTCGAGCAGGTGAAGCAGGTACGCATCGATCGGGAGCGGAGCATCGCCATCGAGCAGAGCACCGCCGACCGCGAGCTGGAGAAGGCCGCGGCCATGGACGAGGCGGCCCGCCGCGCCCACGATGCCACGGTGGAGGCCCTGCGCATGAGCCGGGAGTCCTTCGACCAGGGCCTCATCACCTCGCTCGATCTCCTGCAGGCGGAGCGCACGGAGCGCCAGGCCGAGAGCCAGCGCCGCCGCGCCGAGCTGGGCCTCTGGTCCGCCCGCTTCGACCAGCGCCGCGCCCTCGGTCTGCCCCCTCTCTGATCCCCTGACCATCGGTCCCAAGACACTGAATAAGGAACACGATATGCGCGCCAATACCCTCCTCTACATCCTGGTCCCGGTAGTCCTCATCGCCGGCGCCGCCACCTACCACCGCACCCAGCGCAACACCGAGCTGAACCACCAGACCAAGGTCAAGGCCGAGGGCCTGCTG
>CAIRAS010000444.1 GCA_903876615.1 uncultured Holophagaceae bacterium | reverse complement strand
GCAGCAGGGCTCTCATGCGAGGGCGGCCCGCTGCGCCTCCATGAGCGCCGCGCAGCCCACCAGGCCCAGGTCCATGAGCCCCGCGGCCTCGGCGCGGGTGAAGGAGCGGCCTTCGCCGGTACCCTGGAGCTCCACCAGCTCCAGCTCGCCGCCCCCCAGGAGGCGCGCGGCCACCAGGTTGCAGTCCACGGCGGCCAAGTGATCCTCCTCGTATTCCAGGTCCAGCACGAGTCCGCGCCGACCCTCGCCCGCCTCCACGATCCCGGCGCTCACGGCGGCCACCTGGCGCACCAGGGCGCCCTCCAGCCCCTGGCTCCGCAGCGCCAGGGCCACGGCCACCCAGGCCCCGGTGATGGCCGCGCAGCGGGTCCCGCCATCGGCATTGAGCACGTCGCAGTCCACGGTGAGGGTGCGCTCACCCAGGGCGCCCAGGTCCACAGCCTGGCGCAGGCTGCGGCCAATGAGCCGCTGGATCTCCACGGTGCGCCCCTGCTGCTTGCCCCGGGCCGCCTCCCGGTCCGAGCGGGTGTTGGTGGCGGCGGGCAGCATCCCGTATTCGGCGGTGAGCCAGCCCTGGCCTCGTCCCTTCATCCAGCCCGGCACCTTCCCCTCCAGGCTGGCGGCACAGAGAACATGGGTCCGGCCCAGCTTGACCAGGCAGGAGCCGGAGGCATGCAGCTGAACGCTCTTTTCCAGGGTCAGGGGACGTAATTCCTCGGTTTCGCGCATCAGCAGCAGCCTTTCCACTCGATCTTGCCTACCCGTCCCTGGTGCCGGCCACCTTCAAAAGGTGTATCCAGGAAGATTTTCAGGTAGGATTCTGCATTGAGCGGATCCGTTAGCCGCTGGCCGAAAGCGATGGCGTTTGCGTCATTGTGCTGCCGGGCCAGTGCCGCGTGCTCGGGGGAAGTCACCAGCGCGCAGCGGATGCCAGCATGGCGGTTGGCCGCGATGCTGATACCGATGCCGGATCCGCAGACCAACACCAGGCGCTCCCACTGATCCCTGCCCTCCGCCGCGCGGTGCGCGAAATCCGGATAGTCCACCGAGGCCGAGCCATCCGTGCCGAAATCCACCACCTCATGACCGTGTTCCCGCGCCCAGCCCTTGAGCCGCTCCTTCAGGTCGAATCCAGCATGATCGCTCGCAAATCCAAGTCGCATCGCTCCGCCCCCTGGCTCTCAGCCTACCGCCCCAGCGGCGCTCCATGCTGAATCCCTTCCTCCAGTATCGGCCCCAGGACCGGGGCTTCCTGCTCTGCATGCCCGAGGCGGTTGAGCCCGCCGAGTGGCTCCGGGCGCTGCGGACGATCCCCGGCGAGCTCCAGGGCCGGGAGCGGCTCACTCCCGCCAAAGCCCAGCTCTTCGTGGCCGACGGCTCCCTGGTGGAGATGCACACCCTCCCCCTCCGCTGGCAGCGGGCCTATCCCTGGCTGTCCTCCCTGGCCCTGCGGCCCGGCAACGCCGGCCCGACCCTGCGCTACTGGTCCACGGCCCTGCGCCTGCTCCAGTCCCTGGTGGTCCGCGGCGCCCTCCTGCCTCAGCTGGACACCACCGGCAACCCCTGGAAGGCCCGCTGGGGCGTCAGCCTGACCAGCCCCTCGGACCGCGCCATCCTGCGCGAGCTGGCGGAAGCCATGCCACCGGCCGCCCTGGCCTTCCCCGAGGCCGACCTCTGGGCCTTCACCAAGACCGTCCCCCTGGGCGAGCTGGACGCCTTCGACATCGAGGATGACCTGGCCCTGCCGCCAGCCGCGGACCAGGTGCTGACCGCCTTCCTGGAAGATGGCGCCGACTTCATCATGCGCTTCGTGGCCGGGGGCCTCCGGGCCGGGGATGACCCGCGCCTGGGCCTCATCCACCGTCTGCG
>CAIRAS010000443.1 GCA_903876615.1 uncultured Holophagaceae bacterium | reverse complement strand
TGGACCTATTAGAGGCTTCTGCTTGGATCTCTATTAATGGCGATAGGTTTGTTACTGATTTATTGGTAAAGCTCGGTAAAAGCGGCAACCTCGATTACAAAATATTGAACACTCCCAGGCCACAAAAAATTTGGGAGGACTTTCAAGCTAATGTTAATATAAATACAATTAAGACATCTGATAAAAGCGAGAAGGAGAACGTCTTCTGGGTATCTAAACGAGACAATTAACGTATCTTTATTTTATTCTAAAAATATCCTAGTGACTATTAAGCTCCAGTCCCCAATTCGAAAACGATACGTGTTCTTTCTTCTTAACTCAATTTCTGGCCAACAGGAACGATGCACTTCATGGTTTTGAGAAAGCTTGATGAATGACTATAATCGTGACCTCGAGTAAAATAATTATCTGAGCTAGAGATGTAAACAACACTAAAGGATACCCCACTTTTTCAGGTCCGACTAGTGAATTTGTCCCTCTTTTTCCTGCTGGTTTGTGATGCTGTGGTTTCCTTTAACTGTCCTAGAGGGTTCATTCTATAGTCCATCAAGTTAAGCTGGTCTTGAGAATGGCTCTAGTTGTGGTCTGCTTTCATGCAGTCTAAACACTAAGAAGGCCTGATAGCTTATCAATACTTTATCTTTGAAGATAAACTGCTCTTTGCTGCTCTAATAGATTCGGCTACTGCTGTAGGGAGAATGTGTCCATATCTTTTTTCAATTAATTTTATACTCTTATGCCCAAGTTGGTTTGCAATATACATTAAAGGAGCATTTGTTTTAATCAACTCACTTGCAAAAGTGTGACGTAGTCCATGGAAAGTAAAATTATTTATTTCAGCAGTCTTACAAGCCTTCCGCATATAATATACCTGATCCCCAGGTAACCACTTTTCAGATACCTTTCTTTTAGTTGAGGCTGGCTGAAATCTGTCAATAGGTCTAGTAAAGATAAGATCATTACCACCTTTTCCTTCTATCATAGTCTTAAAAAAAGTAATTTCAGATTCAACTAGATGTACCCGTCTTTCCAAGCCTTCAACCTTACCAAATGGACCAAAATATACACTACCTTCTTCTATACTAAAATCATTTACTTCTAATTTGGCAAGTTCGGAGAATCTAGCACCGGTCATTAGAGCGGCAATAACTAAATTTTTAAACTCTTTAATAGAACAAGAATCAATAAGCTTCTGTTTTTCATGTGGTTTAAGATACATTACCTTTTTTGCATTCGTACCTACGTATAATTTTGACCTACTCCAACCTCCCTTTGCTGGTGCTTCCGCCTTTCCTGAATCAAGTGCCAGATTTAGACCTGATTTCAGAATCTCCAGTAAATGGTTGGCTGTTCCTCTCCTTTTTCTTTTTTCATCATCTGTAAGAGATTCAAAATCTATGTTAACTTCTCTTACCATACATTTATTGCCAGTAGTTCTAAATGTTTGCCTTCTAGCCTTTTCCACCATGGTTAGTTTCCAGGTATCTACAACGTCTTTACTTAATCTTGATACTTTAATATCTCCAAGAGTAGGTATAATATGAGCATTAATTTTATACGTCCAATTTTTAACACTCTTCTTACCGTTTTTTCTTAAATGATCAAGATAATCTTCCATTGCCTGTCTTACCGTGTAGTCCTTGGTTGATACATAGGTTCCACCAGTAATACCTTCTTCAAATTCCTTCTCTATTTCCTTGGCTTCTACTTCTGCTCTTGCTCTAGCCTGTTCATAGTTTAGGATCCTCAGACCAGTTGCTTCAGTGAAATCATCTGCTGACTCTAGTGATTTGGTTTTCTGATTAGTAGTTTCTGAGTTATAGACATATACCTTCCACACCCCAGGAACTTTGGGCTTTCCTTTCCCTGTCTCTTTCCTCTTATAGAGAAGAGAAACACCTTTCCTTAGAGGTTCTGAATGACGTTCCCCAGGTGCAAGGGAAAGCCGGTTCTTTGGGGTTTCAAGTTTGGTCTTAGCCATTGTTCCTCCAGTGGGTTCCCTAGATTTTGACCCCGCCTGACCCCAGAATAAGCCCACGCTGTAAGGGTTTCAAGCCAAACTACGGTCAAAAAAGTGAGTCAAAAAAGGGCTTTTCTCCCTCTCTCGACTCACAACGGTAAAGAAATGATAGGACTTACTAATTACCTAGATACGTGAACCAGAAGCGGACGCCGAGGTACTGGCCCTCGTAGCCCTCGGGCAGGCGCTGGAGGGGGGCGGCCCGCAGCACCGCCATGCGGGCGCTCTCGTCCATGGCCGAGTTGCCGCTGGGAATCTCCACCCGTACCCGGTCGAGGCTCCCGTCCTTGGCGATGCGGAAGTAGATCTGCACCCGGCCCTGCGTATTGGAGACCCGGTTCCAGTTGGCGGTGATGCGGGTCTGCACCTGCTGCAGATACCAGACGAAGGGGAAGTCGCCGTCCACGCCCCCCACCAGGCCCACGCCGCCCTGCACACCGGCGCTGGGGTTCAGTCCGGGCACGCTGCTGCCAGCCCCGAAGGCGGCGCCGTTGCCTGTGCCCACGGCGCCCGCCACCGGGTTGGTGGCGGCCGTCTTGCCCTTGGCGGCGGTGGTGCCGGTGCCCTGGCTGGTGGCATCCTTGCTGTCGCCCTTGGCGGCAGCCTTGGTGGTCCGGGTAGCAAAGGGATCCGGAGCCGTCGCGGAGGGAACCGTGGCGCGCACGGGGGCCACCTCCTCCACCCGGCGCAGGCGCTCACCGGACTTGCCCACCTCCGGGGCCTCGGAGCCACCGGAGGCTCCCGCCATGGCTGCGGGCAGGTTCACCCAGGTGACCTTGAGCTCCTCGGGCTTGGGACCGGAACCGCGCCCGGGCCAGAAGAACACCGCGCCCAGAAGCAGGTGCAGGCCCACGCTGAGGGCCAGGCCCCGGGGCCAGGCCAGCTCGCCCAGGTGGGCGCGGCTGCGGAGGTAGACCTGGAGGTCCTGGCTCATGGCACATCGGGGGGCGGGGCGGCCGGCGCGGCGGCGGTGACGAAGCCCACCTGGGTGAAGCCGGCCTCCCGGATGGCGTCCACCACCTGGATGACGCGGCCGTAGGGCACGTTGTGGTCGGCCCGCACCAGCACCGGGCGCTTGCCGCCGCTCTGGGCCTTGGCCTTCAGCTGGTTGGCCAGCACCGGCAAGGCCAGGAAGGCCTTCTCAAACTCCAGGCGGCCGTCGAAGGTGACGGACACGGTCAGGGCCTCGCTCTCCAGGTTGCGGCCCGTGCGGCTCTCCGGCAGCTTCACGTCCACCCCGGTGGTCAGCATGGGGGCGGCGATCATGAAGATGATCAGAAGCACCAGCATCACGTCGATGAGAGGCGTCATGTTGATGTCGGCCATGGCGCCGCGTCTGGATCCTGGGGTGAAGGCCATGCTGCTCCCGGGGCTGAGGTCCCCAGTCTAGCGCGGAGGATGGCTGCAGCCCCATCTCCCCTCCTCTCCCGGGGGAACTCCCGGTATCCTGGGCCAAGATCTTCATCCAATGTGTTGCCATTCCTTCCAACCCTGGGAAAGCCATAGCTCCCCAGCCCACGAGGATCGCTCCCATGAAACGCCTCACCCTGGCCCTGCTTCCCCTCCTCGCCCTGGCCGGCTGCAAGCCCACGGCCCAGGAGATCAAGATCGGCGTCTCGGCGCCCACCACCGGCAGCATCTCCGCCACCGGTCAGTCGGCCAAGAACGCCATCGCCCTGGTCCAGGACGAGATCAACGCTGGCGGCGGCGTGAAGGTGGGCGACAAGCAGGTGAAGGTGCGCTTCATCATCGAGGACGACGAGGACAAGCCCGAGTCCGCCGCCACCGTGTTCCAGAAGCTCATCAACCAGGACAAGGTGCTGGCCATCGTGGGTTCCTACACCAGCAAGTGCTCCAATGCCGGCGCCCCCATCGCCGAGGCGGCGGGCATCCCCGTGGTGTCCCCCTGGTCCACCAATCCCAACGTCACCAAGGGCCGCAAGTTCATCTTCCGCGCCTGCTTCATCGATCCCTTCCAGGGCAAGGTGGTGGCCCAGTTCGCCACCGGCAAGCTGAAGGCCAAGACCGGCGCCGTGGTCTACGACGTGGCTAGCGACTACAACAAGGGCATCGCCGAGGTCTTCCGGGATGAGTTCACGAAGATGGGCGGCAAGATCGTCGGCTTCGAGACCTACAACACCAAGGACACGGACTTCTCGGCCCAGCTGACCAAGATCAAGGGCTCCAACCCCGACGTGCTGTTCCTTCCCAACTACTTCAACGAAGTGCCCCTCCAGCTCCAGCAGGCCCGCAAGCTGGGCCTCAATGCGGTGGTCCTCGGCGCCGACGGCTGGGACAACCCTGAGCTGGTGAAGCTGGGTGGCAAGGTCATGGACGGCGCCTACTTCTCCAACCACTACTCGCCCGACGTCGAGGCCCCCATCGCCAAGACCTTCATCGCCAAGTACACCACCCGCTTCGGCATCGTCCCCGACGCCGCCGCCGCGCTGACCTATGACTCCGCCAACCTGATCCTCAAGGCCGTGGCCACCGCCGGGAAGGCTGACTCCAAGGCCATCCGGGACGCTCTCGCTGCCACCGCAGGCTTCCCCGGCGTCACGGGCTCCATCACCTACGGCGGCTCCGGCGACCCCGTGAAGGGCGCCGTGGTCATCAAGGTCGAGAACGGCAAGTTCGTCTTCGACAGTGCTGTGAACCCCTAAGGGCAGGTCGGCCGCGCCTTGGACACCATCATCCAGCAGCTGTTCAACGCTGCCCAGCTCGGGGCGGTGTACGCCCTGATCGCGCTGGGCTACAGCATGGTGTACGGCATCATCCGCCTCATCAACTTCGCCCACGGTGACATCTTCATGGTGGGTGGCTTTGTGGGGCTGCTGCTCACCACCCGCCTGGGCTGGCTGCCTTTCTACCTGCTCATGCCGCTGGCCATGATCCTGACCGCCTTGGCCGGGGTGGCTGTGGAGCGGGTGGCCTACCGGCGCCTGCGCAATGCCCAGCGCATGTCCGTGGTCATCACGACACTGGGCGTGGGCATCTTCCTCGAAAACTTCGTGCGCCTCACCGTGGGCCCCGAGACCCGGCAGATCCCGGCCCGCCTGCCTTCCGCCCCCGTGCACTGGTTGCAGCAGAACCTGGGTGCCTTTGTCACCTGGGACAAGCTGCTCATCATCCTGATCTCCCTGGCGCTCATGGCAGTGCTCTGGCTGGTGGTGAACCGCACCCTCATCGGCACCGCCATGCGGGCCGTGGCGGACAACAAGGATGTGGTGCCCCTCATGGGGGTGAACCTCAACCTGATCATCACGGTCACCTTCGCCATCGGCTCGGCCCTGGCGGCGGCGGGCGGCATCTTCTATGGGCAGGCCTACTCCATCGATCCCTACATGGGCATCGACCTGGGCTGGAAGGCCTTCATCGCTGCGGTGATCGGCGGCATCGGCTCCATCGAAGGCGCCGTGCTGGGCTCCTTCCTGCTGGCGGGCGTGGAGGTCATCACCGTGGCCTACCTGTCCTCCAATCTGAAGAACGGCATCGCCTTCGGCCTGCTCATCCTGCTGCTCCTGGTGTGGCCCTGGGGCATCATGGGCAAGCCCACCCTGAAGAAGGTGTAGGCCGCCCATGTCGAGCCACCCCCAGCCGCTGCAGGCCGCACCGCCACCGGATCCCAGGCCCCCCCGGGTGCGCTTCTGGATGGTCTGCGTGGCCCTGCTGGTGCTGGCCATTCCGCTCCAGCTGCTGGTGGATGCGGGGCTCTACTCGGACATCCTCAACCCCTACTACCTGCACCTGCTCACCATCATTGGGATGAACATCATCCTGGTGGCCAGCCTGAACCTGCTGAACGGCTACCTGGGCGAGTTCGCCCTGGGTCATGCGGGCTTCATGGCCGTGGGGGCCTACACCGCAGCCCTGCTGGCCACCAAGGTTCTGCCGGGCGCCGCAGCGCTGCCCCCGGTCATCGGTACCGTCCTCATCCTGCTGGTCTCCCTGGGTGGGGCCATGCTTGCCTCGGCGGGGGTGGGCTACCTCATTGGGCTGGTGACCTTCAAGACCGTGGGTGACTACCTGGCCATCATCACCCTCGGCTTCAACATGATCATCGTGAACGCCATCCAGAACATCGAGTTCGTGGGCGGACCTAGAGGCTTCACCGGCATTCCCAAGAACACCAACTTCGTGGCCGTGGCCCTTTGCGCGCTCCTCACCATCGGCGTACTGCGGAACCTGATCCAGTCGACCTTTGGCCGGGTCTGGCTGTCCATCCGAGAGAACGCCATCGCCGCTGAGCTGATGGGTGTCTCCATCCCCAAGGCCAAGAACTGGGCCTTCACCATCGCGGCGGCTTTCGCTGGGCTGGCGGGTGGCCTCTGGGCGCAGAACCAGCAGTTCATCACGCCCCGCAGCTTCGACTACAGCAAGACCACCGAGATCCTGGTGATGCTCTACCTGGGCGGCATGGCCAGCCTCAGCGGCTCCATCCTGGGTGTGGTGGCCTACACGGTGCTCATGGAGCTGCTGCGGAACCTGCTCAGCACCTTCGCGCCGCAGCTGGCGGAGTGGCGCATGCTCATCAGCCCGCTGATCCTGATCATCATCATGCTGACCCGCCAGACCGGTCTCCTGGGCAACCGCGAGTGGTCCTGGCTCCGCCCGAAGCAGGGGGCGTGATGGCGCTGCGCATCACGGAGCTCACCAAGTCCTTCGGCGGCCTCACGGCGGTCGCGAAGTTCAACCTGACGCTGGGTGAGCGGGATCTGCAGGGCATCATCGGCCCCAATGGCGCGGGAAAGACCACGGTCTTCAACCTCATCACGGGTGTCTACACGCCGGACAGCGGCCAGGTGCTGCTGGGGGAGCAGGACACCACGCGCCTGGCCTCGGACGCCATCGCCCGGGCCGGCATCGCCCGCACCTTCCAGAACATCCGCCTCTTTGCGCAAATGAGCGTGCTGGACAACATCACCATGGCCCTCCACGCCCATGCCGGCTACGGCCTGCTGGACGCCACCTTCCGCACGGCCACCTTCCGCCGCGAGGAGGCCCGCCTGCTGACGGAGAGCCGGGACCACCTGGCCCGCTTCGGGCTGCTGGCGCGCCAGCACGAGCAGGCCGGCAGCCTGCCCTACGGTGAGCAGCGCCGCCTGGAGATCGCCCGGGCCCTGGCCACCGGGCCCAAGGTGCTGCTGCTGGACGAGCCCGCCGCCGGCATGAACCCCCGTGAGGTGGAGGAGCTGATCCAGCTGATCCGCCAGGTCCACCAGGACTTCCCGCTGGCCATCCTGCTCATCGAGCATCAGCTGCCCGTGGTGATGGAGCTCTGCCGCGAGGTGCAGGTGCTGGACTTCGGCCAGACCATCGCCAGCGGCGCGCCCCGTGATGTGGTCCGCAACCCGCTGGTGATCGAGGCCTACCTGGGTGAAGAGGAGGCCCCGGCATGACCCTCCTCCGCGTGGAAAACCTGTCCGTGTCCTACGGCGCCATCAAGGCCCTGCATGGCATCGACCTCACCATTGCTGAGGGCGAGATCGTGTCCCTGCTGGGGGCCAACGGCGCCGGCAAGTCCACCACCCTGCGGGCCATCTCCCGCATGCTGCCCCTCCAGGGCGGCGACATCTTCTACCGGGACCAGAGCGTCAAGCATGTGGAGGCCCACACGCTGGTGGCCATGGGGATCGGCCACGTGCCCGAGGGTCGCGGCATCTTCCCCAACCTCACGGTGCAGGAGAACCTCGCCCTGGCGGCCTGGACGCAGAAGAATAAGCAACGCCTCGCCGCCTCCTACGAGAAAGTGTTCGCCCTCTTCCCCCGCCTGGAAGAGCGCCGACAGCAGCTGGGTGGCACGCTGTCCGGCGGCGAGCAGCAGATGCTGGCCGTGGGCCGAGCGCTCATGACGGACTGCAAGCTCATGCTGCTGGACGAGCCCTCCATGGGCCTCAGCCCGCTGCTGGTGAAGGAGGTCTTCCGCGCCCTGCAGGCCATCAATGCCCAGGGCATGACCCTGTTGCTGGTGGAGCAGAACGCCCACATGGCCCTCAAGATCGCCCACCGCGGCTACGTCCTGGAGAATGGCCGCATGGTCCTGGAAGGCCCCGCCGCCGAGCTGGCGCAGGATCCCCGCGTGAAAGAAGCCTACCTGGGCGGCGCTACGACCTAGGGTGCTTTCCCAGAGGAACCGGAAAGAAGTGCCACCGATGAACATCGATTAAAAGCTGATCAAACAAGGACGCCAAGGTTCTGTTTTAATCACGTCTTTATCGGTGTTCATCGGTGGTTAAAACGCAGTTTGTCTTTATCCCCTTCATCCCCAGTATCCCTGTGAAAACTGCTTTGGAACAGGGATGAAGGGGATGAAGGGGATAACAGCAAAAGCCACTGCTTCCGGGTTCTCGTCGGTGTGGGTGGACCTGCCTGCCCTCAGACCGCCACAGGTGTCAGGACGTATTTGCCCTTGGCATCGCGGCTGAGGGTGCCGGCGGGGGTGTCGGGGTCGTGGTAGAAGGCGCAGAGGTCAGCGGTGCCGGTGAGCTCCTGCAGCACCTTCAGGCGCTCGTCCACGCAGGTGACCACGTCCAGGTCGTAGCCCATGCACCAGGCGGGCTGGATGTGGCGGGAGGTGGGGATCAGGTCGGACACGAAGAACAGCTTGCGGCCGCCGCCTTCGACCACCACGATCTGCAGGCCCTTGATGTGGCCCGGGGCGGGACGCACGGAGATGCCGGGCAGGACCTCGGCGGCACCGTTGACGGTGTCCAGCACCCCGGCGGCCTCCAGGGGCTCCCAGTTCGGAGGCAGGTAGCTGGCCTTCACGCGCAGGTGGGGCTTCCTGGCATCGGCCAGATCCTGGGCCTGCACCAGGTAGCGGGCGTTGGGGAAGCTGGGCACGGCCTGGCCGTCGGGACCGAGGCGGGTGCTGCCGCCCGCATGGTCGAAGTGCAGGTGCGTGAGGATGCAGAGGGTGATGTCCCCGGGCTGCACGCCGACCTTGGCGAGGTTGGCATCGAGGGTGCCTCGGGCTGCCAGCTTGAACCGGGCCATGAAGTCGTCGCTTTCCTTGTCGCCGTTGCCGTTCTCCACCAGGATCACGTGCTTCTTCCCGTCCACCTCACCGCGGATGAGCAGGCACTGGGTGTCCATGAGGATCTGGTTGTCCGCGTCGGCGGGATGGACCCGGTTCCACACGGCCTTGGGCACGGTGCCGTACATGGCGCCGCCATCCAGGCGGAAGCTGCCGGCGCTGACGAACTGGACATCCCAGGGACCGAACTGCATGGGGCACTCCTTCAAGATGGGCTTCCGGTTAGAATGCCAGCACCTTCTTGGCGGCGGCGAGGACCTTGTCGGTGTTGGGCAGGGTGGCACGCTCGAGGATGCGGTTGAAGCCCACGGGGGTGAACTCACTGCCGACGCGCTCCACGGGGGCGTCGAGCCAGGGGAAGCACTCGGAGGCGGCGATGGCTGCCAGCTCACCGCCGAAGCCGCCGAAGACCTTGTCCTCGTGGGCGATGAGCACCCGGTGGGTCTTCCGGACCGAGCGTACGATGGCCTCGGTGTCCAGGGGGCTGAGGCAGCGGAGGTCCACCACCTCCACGGACCGGCCTTCCTTTTCGAGCCGGGCCGCGGCCTCCAGGGCGAAGTGCACCGGGGTGCCGTAGGCGAGGATGGTGAGCTCGGTGCCCGCGCGGCGGACGCGGGCCTTGCCGAAGGGCACGGCGAAGTCCGGGGGCACCACGGTGGTGGCCAGCTTCGAGTTGTAGAGGAACTTTGGCTCCAGGTAGAGCGTGGTCCCGCGGCTGCGCATGGCGGTGCGCAGCAGCCCCGCCGCGTCGTCCGCGAAGGCGGGCACCACCACGCGGATGCCGGGCAGGGTGGTGAGCCAGCCTTCCACGTTCTGCGAGTGGTAGAGGCCGCCGCCGATGTAGCCGCCCGAGGCGATGCGGATGGTGACGTTGGGCGAGAACTGGCCGGCGCTGCGCCAGTAGTCGTGGCTGGTCTCGACGATCTGCTCGGCCGCGGGCCAGATGTAGTCCGCGAACTCGGCGCCCTCTACCACGACGCGGATCTTGTCATCCAGGCGCGAGAAGCCGTTGGCGGTGCCCACGATGAAGTCTTCGGCGATGGGTCCGTTGAACACGCGCTTCTCGCCGAACTCCTGCTGCAGCCCCTTCGACACGTTGAAGATGCCACCCTTCTCCTTATTGGCCATGTCCTGGCCCCAGATGAAGGTGTCGGGGTTGTGGCGGAACTCGGCCTTGAGGGTCTGGTTCAGTGCCGTGATCACGCTGACGGAATCGCCGGCGGCCTGGTGCGTGCCGTCGGGGTAATCCGGTGACACCCAGGCCTCGGGAATGATGAAGTCGTGGATGCTGGCCGGATCGGGATTCGGGGCGGCCATGGCCAGCTCGTGGGCGGCAAGGTAGCGGGCCTGGTTCTCGGACTCGATGGCCAGCAGCTCGGCCTCGTCGAGACCATGCTCCAGGCAGTAGGCGCGGAAGCGGGGCAGGGGGTCCCGGGACTTGGCCTCGGCGCGCTCGGCTTCATCCCGGTAGAGCTCGTGGCGGTCCGAGTTGGAGTGGCTCCCGATGCGGACGCAGGTGGCATAGACCATGGCCGGGCCCTGGCCCGTGCGGACGTAGGCTCGGGCCTCGTCCATGGCGCGCAGGGAGTCCGGGAAGTCCAGGCCGTCGCACTTGATGATCTTCAGGTTCGGGAAGCCGCTGAAGTTGTCGCAGATGTGCTCGTTGGCGCTCTGGTCCCGCTTGGGCACCGAGATGCCGTAGCCGTTGTCCTGGATGACGAAGATGACGGGGAGCTTCTCGCGGTCAGCGCCGTTGATGCTCTCGAAGCAGTAGCCCTCGGAAAGGGAGGACTCCCCCTGGCTGCAGTAGACGAGGCTGTCGCGCTCGTAGTACTACACCGCGCGGCCCAGTCCCACGGCGTGCTGGGTGTGGTTGCCCGTGAGGCTGGAGACGTTCTGGATGCCGATAGAGGGCTTGGCGAAGTGGTTGCTCATGTGGCGGCCGCCGCCGGCCACATCCGAGGCCTTGGAGATGCCGTTGAGGAGCAATTCCTCAGCGGTGACGCCCGCCGCCAGGCAGGTCAGGAGGTCCCGGTAGTAGGGAAACAGGAAGTCCTGGCCCGCCCGGAAGCCCAGGCCCAGGGCCAGCTGGATGCCCTCATGGCCGGCGCAGGGGGCGTGATAGGACCAGCCGATGGCCTGCTTCAGGTAGTTCGGCGCCTTGCTGTCCAGGATCCGCCCCAGGTGCATGAGCTCGTACCAGCGGCGGAGGTCCTCTCGGCTGGGACCTTCCTGGCCGTTCAGGGCGCTCAGGGCCGCCTTCACCAGGGTCGGAGTATCCAACCGTCACCTCCAATAGACCATTTCCCAAATACGATGTTCAAACAGCTACCATCATTCCACGGAGGGTCCGTGAAGCCTAGGGCTGAGCCCCGGCGTTCGGCCTCAGCCATGGTTCCACACCAGGAGCTTGGCCTCGCGATTGGCTTCGGTGAAGGCACTCGCGACGCGCCGCAGCGCCCCATTCATGGTCATGTCCTTGCCGTCAGGAAACCACAGCGTGATGCCGGTCGGGTGGTCGCCGAGGTGCTTGCGGAGGCGCTCCACCAGCACTTCGGCGCCGGATTCGGAGGTGTGTGGCATGAGGAGCAGGTATTGATCCGCCGACAGCTCCACCAGCAGGTCCTCACCCCGGAGGTATCTGGAGGCTGAACTCAGGCGGCCCTTGGTTCCTGCCTTCAGCGGCTGGGACCAGAGGGCGAGGGCCATGGGCTCCCGGCGCCGACGGGACATGAACAGCGTGGACTGGAGCCAGATCTCCAGGAAGCGGCGGTTCGGGAGGCCCGAGCGGGAGCTCTGCAGCGTGCTGTCCTCCACGATGGCGCTGCTCAGCTCCAGGGCCTCCATGGCGGAGTGCAGCTCCTGCTTGAGGTTCTCGGACTCCATGGTTCGGCCCATGAGCTGGCCCAGGACCATCAACAGGGAGATCTGGCCCCGGGTGAAGGGCCGGGGCCCGTGGTGCTGGACGCAGAGGGTGCCGTAGGAGCGGTCCTCAAGTTGGAGCGCCACGCCGGCATAGCTCCGGATCCCGAGTTCCAGGTGGCCGGAGCTCTTGCGCCATCGGGGCTCCACAGTGGCGTCGCGGATGACCAGCGGCCGGTCGGGATGCGCGAGCACGAAAGGGCAGAAGCCCTTCTCGGGGGCCTCGAAGATGCCGGTCATGTTGCCCTTCGGACTCACGGCCCACCAGAACACCTCGTAGCCCAGGGTGGTGACCCGGGTCAGCAGGGCGCGGTCGACGCCCAGGGCCTGCACCAGGAGGGCCAGCCCCCGCTCGAAGAGCTTGGCGGGATCCGTCCGGCTCTTCTTGAGCAGGTCAGACAACGCAGCGAGAGGGTCAGGAGTGCCCCTGCGACGCTTGACGGGAGTGGCCACCACTGCAGGGATCTCCAATAGGTGCCTCTAGGGTGCCGGGGTTTTCTCGGGGCGC
Source organism: uncultured Holophagaceae bacterium (assembly GCA_903876615.1). Next base: position 5,802 of record CAIRAS010000443.1, on the reverse strand, counting down.
AAGGTCTACCAGCTGACCACGCGGAGGGAGGGACTGATCTCGGACTGGAGCAATCCCTCAATGTAATACAGCGTACCGCTGGTGGAGGAGGGGCAGGAGCCACAGGCACCGTGGTAGCTGATCTGCAGAGTCTGGCCATCGAAGGAGATGACCTCGAGTCCGCCGCCGTCGCCGGCCAGGCCGGGCCGGACCCGGGTGTCGAGCAACTCGTTGATCCGCGCCAGCGTCGCATCGGCGTCGCCGCCCGGGGTGAGGGGGGCCGTGTCCCCGGTGGCATCCTCCGGCAGCTTCAGGTCCTCGATGGCGTCGCAGATGGGGTCGATGAGGTCGCTCCACTCCGCGGACGGCTCCTTGTTCACGGTGACGAAGCGGTCCATGTAGAACACGGAGGTGATCTTTCCTAGTCCGAAGAGGCAGGAACCCAGGGGATCGCCCACGGCGGCGCCAAAGTCCTTGAAGGAGCGGGATCCCCCCTTGAGCAGGGCCGGGTTCACCAGGAACTTGAGGGCGTCCGGGTTGGGGGTGGGCTCGATGTTGATGACCTTGGGCATGGCAGGCTCCCAGTAAAGTTTACCAAATTCGTCAGGTAATTGGCGGTACATAATCGTCAGATGACCCAACCCATCGGTGCGGTGTTCATGGATCCCGGCAAGCCCGTCATCCTGGTGACGGGGGCCACTGGCTATATCGGCGGGCGGCTGGTGCCGCGCCTGCTGGTGGAAGGGTACCGGGTGCGCTGCCTGGTGCGGAATCCGGATCGGCTTTCAGGCCGGCGCTGGCCCGGAGTCGAGCTGGTCAAGGGCGATGTCTCCAATGAGGCCTCCCTGGCAGCCGCGCTGGAGGGTGTCACCCAGGCCTACTACTTGGTGCACGCCATGGGCGAGGACAGCCCGGACTTCCGGGGTCGGGACCTGCGCCAGGCCCTGACCTTCGCCGACGCCTGCGCCAAGGCCGGCGTGCGCAGGATCCTCTACCTGGGCGGCCTGGGCGACCCCACCAGCCACCGCAGCGACCACCTGGCCAGCCGGCAGGAGGTAGGTGCGGCCCTGGGCTCCGCGGGGGTGCCGGTGCTCGAGTTCCGGGCAGCCGTGATCGTCGGCAGCGGCAGCGCCAGCTTCGAGATGATCCGCCACCTCACGGAGCGCCTCCCTGTCATGATCACGCCGCGCTGGGTGAACACCCGCTGTCAGCCCATCGGCGTGCGCGACATCCTGGCCTACCTCGTGGAGGCCCTGACGCATCCGGATGTCGCGGGCATCTACGAGGTCGGCGGCCAGGATGTGCTCGACTACCGCAGCATGATGCTGACCTACGCCGAGGTCCGCGGGCTGCGCCGGATCATCATTCCCATGAATGTGCCCCTGCCCATCCTCTCGGTGCTGTGGGTGGATCTGATGACCCCCATTCCGCTGGTTCTGGCGGGGCCCCTGGTGGAAGGGATGAGCACCGAGGTGGTGGTCCGTGATTCCCGCGCCCTGGAGGTGTTCGCGGTGCGGCCCATGAGCTACCGGGATGCCGTGGTGCTGGCCCTGCAGCGCCTGGACGAGGACGGCGTGGAGACCACCTGGGCCTCCAGCCTGGCTGGCGAGCCCGAGGGGACCTCCCTGGGGTCGCACGAAGGCATGCTGCTGGAGCGCCACCAGTGCCATGTGAAGGCATCGCCCCAGGAGGTCTTTCGGGTGTTCTGCGCCCTGGGCGGCGAGAACGGCTGGCCCGCGGGCAACTGGTTGTGGCAGATCCGGGGCATGGTGGACCGCGCCTTTGGCAGCGTGGGCATGCGCCGGGGCCGGCGCCACCCGCGGGAGCTGCGCGTGGGTGATCCCGTGGACTTCTGGCGGGTGGAGGCCCTGGAAGAAGACTGCCTGCTGCGGCTGCGGGCCGAGATGAAAGTGAACGGCGACGCCTGGCTGCAGTTCACGGTGCGCCCCGAAGGCGAGGGCTCCCGGCTGGAGCAGATTGCCTTCTTCGAGCCCCACGGATTGCTGGGGCTGATCTATTGGTACTCGGTGCTGCCGTTCCACCTCTTCGTCTTCCCCGGGATGATCCGGACCTTGAGGCGCCGCGCCGAAGCGGCCGCGGCCGGAACAGGAAAGTGACCATGCTCACTGCCCAACGCGAAGCCTGCCTGAGCGCAGCCCAGGCCGGGGCCGGTGTCCTGGTGGGGTATTTCCGGAAGCTGGACCCCGCCGCCATCACCGAGAAGACCAAGAACGACTACGTGAGCAACGCCGACCGCGAAGCCGAAGCCGCCATCCGCGCCGAGCTGGCCAGTCGCTTCCCGGCCTACGGGTTTCTGGGCGAGGAGTCTGGCGGCTCCGGGAGCACGGACATCCTCTGGATTGTGGACCCCCTCGACGGCACCCTGAACTTCGTCCAGGGCTTTCCCCACTGGTGCGTCTCCGTGGCCCTGTGGGACGCGGCGGGCCCCCTGGTGGGCTGTGTGCTGGATCCCCTGCGCGGGGACAGCTTCCTGGCCGCCCGGGGCCAGGGTGCCACCTGGAACGGCAAGCCCATGCACGTCTCGCAGCAGGCGGGCCTGGACGGTGCCTTCCTGGCCACGGGCTTCGCCTACCAGCTGGGCGACCGCTGGCCCCTCTTCAACGCCGCCTTGGGCCGTGTCTTCCCCCGCGCCAAGGGCCTCCGCCGCGCCGGCAGCGCCGCCCTGGACCTGGCCCACGTGGCCTGCGGCATCTACGACGGCTTCTTCGAGCTGGGCCTCAAGCCCTGGGACATCGCCGCCGGAGCCCTGCTCGTCCTAGAAGCCGGCGGCATCATCACCGACTGGGAAGGCGGCCAGGACTGGTTCCAAACCGGCAACCTCGTCAGTGGCACCCCAGGCGTTGCGACTGAGCTTTTAGATGCACTCAGGGGCTAAAGAAAAAGATCCAACGCCAAGCCGCGAAGACGCCAAGAAAAGAAAAAGGGGAATCTTCTTAACCGGAAGGCCTGCCGCAGCAGGTGCTCCTGATTGCCTGCCTCAGGGCCCGGTGGGGTCGGCCGTCCGGCTGCGGAAATCCTTGCGCTCGAGCAGCCAGGAAAAGGCGAATCCGAACACCAGTCCCCAAAACGGCGCGCCGACCCTGAAGATCGCGACGTTGGCCACCGTGATGATGAAGGCCAGCAAGGCACCAAAGGCGAATCGGTCCTTGAACGCAATCGAGAAGGCCGTCTGCAGCACGCGCAGCATCGCCAACCCCGCGAGCGTCGCGATGAAGGCTGGAGGCGTCGCCAGCATCAGATGCGTAAACACGGGCGACAGCAAGCCGAACACCAGTGCCAGGACGCCGACCAGGAGGCCGGCTGTATAGTGCCGCTCCTTCGTGCCTGATCCAGAGATGATGGCGTTGACCGGCCCGGTCAGGCAGGTCGAAACCGTACCGACAAAAGCGGCCGCCATGGAGCCCACCCCGCAGGCCACCGTGATGGCATTGATCGGCGGCTCATGGCCGGTCGCCTTGAGCACGGCAATACCCTGCCCGTTCTGGACCACCAGCACCGTGATGGCAAGCGGCACCACCAGCTCCACCATCGCCTTCCAGGAGAAGGCCGGCAGGTGAACATGTGGCCGCGCCAGTACGGGAAGGTCGGCGCCGGCAGGATGGAAGGTCCCGAGCAAGGCGACTGCGATTGCGCCGACGAGCAGCGCGCCTATGAGCGGCGGCACCAGGCGCGCGACCCTCGGCAGCGCGCTGAGCGCAAGGAACGTCGCGGTCATCGGCGCCGCAATCCAGAAATCGTCGCGCAGCGCGAACACCAGGTCGAGGCCGAAGCGCAGGAAGACTCCAGCGACCATGCCCATCACGATCGGCATCGGCACGGCCTCCATGCAGCGGCGCACCCACCCGCTCAGACCGAGCACGAGCAGCAGCAGCCCTGTGGCCAGAAAAGCCCCTATGACCTCAGGAAAACTCAGATGTCCGAGCGCCGGCCCGACCAATACCGTGCCCGGTATGGTCCATAGGAACACAAGGGGCTGGCGGTAGAGCCAGCAAAAGACAATGCTGATAAGCCCGTTGAGGAAGAAGGCACCGAAAATCCACGACGAGAGATCCGATTCGCTCAGGCCGCCGCGCGTGCCGACGGCGAGAATGATGGCCACCGGGCCCGAGGCCGCGAAGATGAACGCGACAAGGGCGCTGATAGCGTAATCGCCTCCGAAATCGGAGACAACCCGGCCGGGTGCAATCAGGGACGACCTGGGTTTTTCGAGTTGCATGGACTCTCGCCTTGGCCCTTCCGCCTTCAGGGTGAGACTTACAGCGACTACGCCTCAGCTTTGGCCTGCCGGCTGTAGACCACGACGTAGAGGCAGAGGGCGATGAGGGCGAGGAGGCCGAGCCACTCGCCGAGGGCGCCTTCGGCGGCGTGGGTGCTGAGGAGGGGGAAGCCCTCGGTCCACTTCAGCTTCACGAAGCTGGCCACGACGCCCATGATGGCGCCGCCGGCCATGAGGCCGCTGGCGATGAGCACGCCGCGGTTCTCCCGGGCCTTGGCGTCTTCTTCGCTGGTGCCCGCCTTGGGGCGATTCACCCAGTGGGCCAGGAGGCCGCCCAGGAACAGGGGGGTGTTCAGCTCGATGGGCAGGTACATGCCGAGGGCGAAGCCGAGCGCCGGCAGCTCCACCATGCGCAGCACGATGGAGAGCATGACCCCAAGGCCGAAGGCGTACCAGCGCAGGGGCATGGACACGGTGCCGAAGATGCCTTCGAGGATGGCCTTCATGGCGCTGGCCTGGGGGGCGGGGATGGAACTGCCCAGGGCCATGGTGCCGTCCAGGTTCACCTGTTTGGCCATGAGCCACATGGCGATGCCCGTGAAGAGCGCCGCCACCAGGGTGCCGACAAATTTCCAGGCGATCTGCCGCGCGGGCGTGGAGCCGATCCAGTGGCCGATCTTCAGGTCCGTGCTGAAGGCGCCGGAGGCCGCCAGGGCAGTGCAGACGATGCCGCCCACCATCATGGTGAGGAACATCCCGTAGCCGCCGGTGAAGTTCAGCTTGAGCATGAGCACGCCGGTGATGACCAGGGTCAGCATGGTCATGCCGCTGATGGGGTTGGTGCCGATGGTGGCAATGGCGCGGGCCGCCACCGGGGCGAAGAAGAAGGAGATGACCATGACGACGGTGGTGGCCACCAGGGCCGGCACCAGGGCATTGCGGATGCCCAGGCCGAAGCTCAGGAAGGCCAGGGTGCCCACCACACAGGTGACCAGGCCCACGGCGATCATGGAGCCCGCCAGGGTGCGGTCCGTGCGGACGGTGACGGCCGCCTCGGCCGCGGCATCGCGGTTGGCCAGCGCCTTCAGGTTGCTGATGATGCTCCGGATCATGTTGGGCATGGAGGCGGCGACGCCCATGATGCCGGCGCCGGCGATGGCACCCACGCCGACGATGCGGATGTAGGAGAAGAACACCTGCTCCGGCGTCATGCTGGCGATGAGCTTCGTGCCGGGCGCCACGATGCTGGGCACGTACTGGCCGATGGCGTGGAAGAGGGGTACCAGCACGAACATGCTAAAGAAGGACCCGGCCGCGATCACCGCCGAGTACTTGAGGCCGATGAGGTAGCCGATGCCCAGCGTGGCGGCGCTGTTCAGGAAGTTGAAGGACATGAACTTCTCGCGCAGGGCGTGGCCCACCCAGACGTGCTCCAGGCGCAGGTACTCGCCCATGCCCCGGAAGATGGACACGATGCCGTCGTAGGCCGCGCCGATGCAGGCGGCCACGGCCAGCTCCTTGGCCTGGTTGCCGGCCTTCTCGCCCGTCACCAGGATCTCGGCGGTGGCGGTGGCCTCGGGCCAGGG
>CAIRAS010000442.1 GCA_903876615.1 uncultured Holophagaceae bacterium | reverse complement strand
GGGGGGCGGGGGGGGGGCACCCCTGGATAGAGCCCATGCTCGGATTCAGCCCGGACCCAAATGCTTTACCTCCGTCATTACTCGAATCACCGGCTGAGCTTTCTTTATCATGCTCTTATCAGCTTTTATCGGTGTTCATCGGTGGCTGCTTTGGATTCTGATCCTGAGATCGCTCAGCCCGCCGCCTGCCGCACGCGGGCCACCCAGTCATTCCAGGCGGCGAGATCAAAGGGGGACGGGCGGTGTGCCCCCAGGGTCTTCCGATAGGCCTGGCCGGCTTCCACCGCGCTGCGCACCAGCTCGTCCGGGAGCGCTTGCAGCGCCGCCGCGGTGCCGTCCAGCGCGGCCTGGGACTGGCAGACCAGCAAGCCCAGGTGGCCCGCCTCGAGGGCCAGGCGGATCCGCTCCGGCCAGGGCCAGGCGGCGACGCCGCCCATCTCCAGGTCATCGGTGACCCAGGCGGCCTGGACGCCCCAGGGGTTCCCGGCCACATGGTCCCGGTGGAGGCTGGCGGGCAGGTCGCCGGTCCAGGGCGTGCGGACATGGGCGACCATCACCAGGCGGTCCGGGCGGGCCAGCTTTTGGAAGGGTAAGACTGCTCGCGTGATGGCCTCGACATCCGTCAGTTCCGGCAGGGCGTGGTGGCTGTCCACCCGCGTGCCGCCGAGGCCGGGGAAGTGCTTCAGGCAGCCCTTTACGCCCTGGCCTTCAAGGCCGCGCAGGAAGGCCTCTGCCGCTTCGGCGGCTTCCCCGGGATCCGCGGAGGCGCGCCGGTCCCCCAGGCCCGTGCCCGGGATCCCGTCATGCAGGTCCACCAGCGGTGCGAAGTCGATGTTGAAGCCCAGCAGGCTGAGGCCCTCACCCCAAAGGCGTCCCCAGGCCTCGGCGCCGGTGGCGCCGGAGGTGGTCCAGATCTGGCGGAAGGATGGCGTCTCGCCCACCCAGGTCTTCAGGCGCGAGACAGGGCCTCCCTCCTGGTCGATGGCCATGGCCAGCGGGACCTCCTGGCCCCAGCGGGCGTGGAGGTCCGCGATCAGGGCGTGGCATCGGCCGGGTCCCCGCACGGGATCGGAGTCGAAGTTGCGGGCGAACAGCACCACGCCGCCCGGCACCAGGCTGGTGGGGACGTCCGCGGCATCCTGCGCGTGGACACCCATCCAGATCGTGCTTCCGAAGTCAGCGAACAAGCAACCTCCCGGGGGCCTCGGCCGAGACAGGAGCGCACGGACCGCACCCCGAAGCCTACCGGGATCGCACCCGGGCCTCAATGCGGGCAGGGCTGCGGCCCCGCGCGGGACGCGCCGAAATGGCGCTCGCCAAGGCCCCTGATCGCCTGTTAGGTTTTTTTCATGCACCGCCCCGCCGCGCTCCACCTGCCCGACTCCGCGAAGGCTGCCCGTCCTGGGTGCACGGTGCCTTCTGCCAGGGGCTCGGTTTGAGCCGCATGCTGGTGGAGGCCCGGGAGGCACCCTCCGCTGTGGCGCGCCTGCTCGATCTGGGCGACACCAGCTACGAGGCCTTCGGCGCCATCCTCCGGGAGGTGCCCCCCACGGGCATCCTCACCCTCGGCCGGGGCAGCTCGGACCACGCCGCCCAGCACACGGCCTACCTCATCATGGCGCGCCTGGGGCGGCTGGTGACCTCGCTGCCCATGTCCCTCGTGACGCTGTACCACGCGAACCTGGCCAGGCCAGGCCTGCTCGTGCTGGCCTTTTCCCAGTCCGGCCAGAGCCCCGATCTTGTGGATCCCATGGCCTACTTCACCCGGAATGGCGCCACCACGGTGGCCCTGGTGAACGATGCGGCATCACCCCTGGCCCGGGAGGCTAGCCGGGTCTTCCCGCTCCGGTCGGGCAAGGAGCGCAGTGTCGCCGCCACCAAGTCCTTCATCGGGCAGCTCGTGGCGGGGGCGCGGATCGTGTCGGCCTGGGAGCAGGACCCGGCCTTCGCTGCGGGCCTCCAGGCCCTGCCCGCCGCCCTGGAGGCCGCCGCCCACGTGGACTGGTCCCTGGGTGCCAAGGCCCTGGTCGGCGTGGACCGGCTCTTCATCCTGGGCCGGGGCACCGGCCTCGCCATCGCCAGCGAGGCGGCCCTCAAGCTGAAGGAGACCTGCGGCATCCAGGCCGAGGCCTTCTCAGGGGCGGAAGTCCGGCATGGCCCCATGGCCATCGTGGAGGAGGGCTTCCCGCTCCTGGTCTTCGCCCCGCGGGGCCCGGCCCAGGCGGGCCTGCTGGCCCTGACCCACGACCTCCGGCTCCAGGGGGCACGGGTGCTCCTGGCGGCGCCGCCCGAGGTGCCCGGCGTCGACCTGCCCCTCATCCCGGCGCCCCACCCGGAGCTGGACACGGTCTCCGCGATCCAGAGCTTCTATCCCAGGGTCGAGGCCCT
>CAIRAS010000441.1 GCA_903876615.1 uncultured Holophagaceae bacterium | reverse complement strand
TGTCGGCACCCATCTGTGCAATCGCCTTGATCACCGGCAGGGACCGGGTGCCCAGGGCGGCAAGGCCAAGGGTGGAGACGCGGCATCTGCGTCATCTGTGGACCGCTTTTCAGGCTGAAGCTGGCCGATAATCGGGAATTTTTTACACTCACATGCGAGTTGAGATCAGCGTCGGCGGGGCTCTGTCCAGAGGTCCCGCAGCACCACCCCGACCAGGGCCGCCAGGGCCAGGACCAGCCCCCCGGCCGCGGCGCGTGCCAGCCAGAGCAGCTCGGGCCGCCCCTGGCCCAGCCACCACTGCGCTGCATTGAAGACCACGGCGAGCGTGCAGGCGATCACCAGCCCCCGCCGTCCGGGCCAGCGGGTCCGCAGCAGCAGAGCCCCGCAGCCAAGGAACACCAGCGGGAAAGCAAGCAGGTGCAGCAGGCGGGTCGGCAGGTGTCCCGTGGCGTCCGTGGGCTCGGCCAGCCGCGCCAGGTGGCGCAGGTCTTCGGGGCTGGTGACGCGGGGGTATTCGCCTCCCGGGGCATGGCAGCTGGCGCAGTTGTTGGCCACCAGCGCCTCCACCTTGGGGAGTCCTTCTTGGTTGGCACCGGCGGCCACCCAGACCCGGACCTGCTCCCGCTCCGAGGGGCTGGTGTTCACGGCCATGACCCCATCGAGCACGGCCCGAAGCCGGGAATTCGTAGGAGGCTGCGCCGCGGGCAGCAGCTCCCGCAGCCCCACCAGGAGCAGCGTCAGGGAGAACAGCACCAGCAGTGCCAGCAGGGCGAGTGTCACGGGAACGCGCTTCGGCGACGGTGGGACCAGGGAGGACATGGGACCATGGTAGGTGCTTCGAAGGAGTCCGCATGAGTGAGTTCGATGCCAGGGCAGGCAGCTGGGACCAGGATCCGGCCAAGGTGGCGCGGGCCCTGACGGTGGGCAGGGCCATCGCCGAGGCCGTGCCTCTGGCGGGCCTGCGAGTCCTCGAGTACGGCTGCGGCACGGGCCTGCTGGGTTTTGCGCTCCAGCCCCAGGTGGCCTGGGTGACCCTCGCCGACACCTCCGAAGGCATGCTTGCGGTGCTGCGCGCCAAGATCGCCGCGGCCGGGGCGCCGAACATGACCCCCGTCCGCCTGGACCTCCTCGCGGAGCCTCTTCCCGAGGCTCGCTACGACCTCGTCTGCAGCCTCATGACCCTCCACCATGTCCCCGATACGCAGGGCATCCTGGGCCGCTTCCGCACGGTCCTGGCGCCCGGGGGCTGGGTGGCCCTGGCGGACCTGGATGCCGAGGACGGTTCCTTCCACGGACCCGAGGCCGAGGTCCACCGAGGGTTTGACCGCGAAACCTTCCGGGCGCAGCTCACCCAGGCCGGTTTCAACGCCATCCAAATCGAGACCGTCTGCGAAGTCACCAGAGATGGCCGACACTACCCGGTGTTCCTGGCCCTGGCGGGGCGGGACTGAGGTCGAACAATTTCAATCCCCTTCATCCCCTTCATCCCTGTCCCTTGATTCTTGTGCCCTTGGCTCTCTTCCCTGAACGTTGCCAGATGATGCGCTGAGCAACGGCGGCCAGGGACCGCTGTCAGTGATCCTCGCTGTTTACCTGACTCACAAGACGTTTTCACAGGGATGAAGGGGATGAAGGGGATAGGCCGTGCTCTGCTCCTCGGCAGTCCTCCGCGTTCATCCAGCCTTTTCACCTCCCAATCGTGAGCCCCGCAGCGGGGTTCAGTCGATGGCGACGGGGCCTGCGGACTTGCCCTGGCGCATGAGGAAGAGCAGGGGGAAGAGCGCGAAGCACATGATGCCCATGAACCAGAAGGTGTCCGAGAAGGCCATCATGGCGGACTGCTTGGCCATGGTGCCGTACACGGCGCCCTGGGCCACGTGGGCTGCATCCGTCGGCGAGAGGCCGCCGCTGGTGACGCCCAGCTGCGTGGCCCGGTCCAGGAAGCCCTGGTAGGCCGGGTTGCCCGGGGCCAGGTTCCCGACTAGGTTGGCCTGGTGGAACTGAGAGCGGCGGGACAGCAGCGTCGTGACGATGGCGATGCCTGTGCTGCCGCCGATGTTGCGCACCAGGTTCATGAGGCCCGCGGCGTAGGCCGTCTTGTGCGGCGGGATGTGCTGGAAGGCGAGCACGTTGATGGGGATGAACAGGAAGGCGAAGCCGAGGCTCTGCACGACTCGGGAGGTCATGGCCGTCTGGAAGTCCACCTGCAGGTTGAAGCCCGACATCTGGATGAGGCCCAGCCCGCACACCGTGAAGCCGATCCCGATGAGCCAGCGGGTGTCCACTTTCTTCAAGAGCATTGCCACGATGGGCATCATGAACATGACCGCCAGGCCGCCGGGACTGAGCACCCAGCCGCTGAGCAGGGCCGTATAGCCCAGGAGGGTCTGCAGGAAGATGGGCAGCAGCGCCAGGCTGCCGTAGAGCACGAAGCCGAGCACGAAGAGCATGAGGATGGCCACCGCGAAGGTGCGGTCCTTCAGCAGGCGCAGGTCGACGATGGGCCGCTCCTTGCCCAGCTCGTAGATGACCGCGAAGATCAGGGCCACCACCGCCACGATGGCGAAGAAGACGATGAAGCCCGAGGAGAACCAGTCCTTGCGCTGGCCTTCATCCAGCACGATCTCCAGGGAGGCGAGGCCCAGGGTGAGGATGCCGATGCCCAGGTAGTCGAAGCGGGCGCCCTCCTTGAGGGAGATGCGGTGGAAGTTTGGGGGATCCTTGACCAGGGCGCTGGTGAGGGTGAAGGACAGGATGCCCACGGGGATATTGATGAGAAAGATCCAGTGCCAGCTGAAGTTGTCCGTGATCCAGCCGCCGAGCACCGGGCCGATGATGGGGGCCAGCACCACGCCCATGCCGTAGACCGCCATGGCGGCGCCGCGCTTCTCGTGCGGGAAGGTCTCCACCAGGATGGCCTGGGAGATGGGCTGCAGGCCGCCGCCGCCCAGACCCTGGAGCACGCGGAAGAAGATGAGCCAGCCCAGGGACGGGGCGATGCCGCAGAGGAACGACGCCACCGTGAAGACCGTCACACAGGTTAGGTAGAACCGCTTGCGCCCCATGAGGCTGGAGAAGTAGCCGCCCAGGGGGAGCACCACCGCGTTGGCCACCAGGTAGGACGTCAGCACCCAGGTGGTCTCCTCCACCGTGGCTGAGAGGTTCCCCGCGATGTGCGGCAGGGCCACGTTCGCCACGCTGGTGTCCAGCACCTCCATGAACGTCGCGATCATCACCGTGAGGGCGATGATCCAGGGGTTGATGGCGCGGGTGGAGGTCATTTAGAAAAACTCTCGCAGAGGGGCGCAGAGGGGAGGGAGAAAGCGGAGAAAAGAACAATGCTGGATAGACGGTTTCCCTTTTCGGACGTTTGCTGACTTCTGTGCGGGTCCTTTCCTGGAGTGAGCAACAAGGGGGGAGCTGCAGAGGCGCCCGAGAAGGGGGTCATGCTCGGGTTCTCACGATGCGTTCGATGCCCCCGTCCTTCAGAGGCCAGGCCCAGAAATTGAGCAGGAGCCCAACAGTCTTTCCGGAGAACCGGAGATAGCTGTTGAGCTGAGCGCGGTGGAGGTCGAGCAACATCTCCACGGTTTTCAATTCCACGATGACGGCATCGTCCACGACGATATCCAGCCGATAGGCGCCAGGGACCTGCAGCTCTCCGTACTGAATGTCGATCGGGACCTGGGTAGCGACGACGTGCCCGGCCTTTTGAAGCTCATGGATCAGGCAAGCCTCGTAGGCTGATTCGAACAAGCCTGGACCAAGAGATCTTTGGACCTTGATGGCCGCACCGATGATCGATTCCGTGATCTCCCTATGGGGAAAATCTCCGCGACCCTCCGCTCCCTCAGCGACCCTCTGCGAGAGTGGTTTCATTTCAAGATCACCGTCGCTTCGACGTTCATGCCGGGGCGGAGGACGACCTTGCCGGCTTCAGCGTCGTCGATGCGGATCTTCACGGGGATGCGCTGGACGACCTTGACGAAGTTGCCGACGGCGTTCTCGGGGGGCAGCAGGCTCATGCGCGAGCCGGTGGAGCCGGCGATGGAGTCCACGCGGCCCTTGAGGGTGGTGCCGGTCATGTCGACCTTGATCTCGACTTCCTGGCCAGGCCGCATGCGGGCGATCTGGGTCTCCTTGAAGTTGGCCGTGACCCAGGTGCGGTGCAGGGGGATCAGCGTCAGCAGACCCTGGCCCGGCTGGATGGTCTGGCCCTGCTCCACGAAGCGGCGGGTCACCACGCCTTCCACCGGCGCGAG
>CAIRAS010000440.1 GCA_903876615.1 uncultured Holophagaceae bacterium | reverse complement strand
GAGCGGATCTCCATCCAGCGGTTCAAGGAGGCCGCCCCCAGCGTGGTCTACATCACCACCACCGAGGAGCGGAGCCGGGGCTTCTTCAGCTTCGAGGTGGTGGAGGTGCCCGCGGGCTCGGGCACGGGGTTCCTCTGGGATGCGGAAGGCCACGTGGTGACCAACTTCCACGTCATCCAGGGCGCGGCCCGGGCCACCATCACCCTGGCGGACGGCAGCCGCCATGAGGCCTCCTACGTGGGCGGCGCGCCTGACAAGGACCTGGCGGTGCTGCAGCTGGCCAAGGCGCCGCCGAAGCTGCACCCCCTCCCGCTCGGCACCAGCGCGGACCTGCAGGTGGGCCAGTCCGTGCTGGCCATCGGCAACCCCTTCGGCCTGGACCAGACCCTCACCACCGGCGTGGTGTCCGCCCTGGGCCGGGAGATCCAGAGCGTCACCCGGCGGCGCATCGCGGGGGTCATCCAGACCGATGCCGCCATCAACCCCGGTAACAGCGGCGGGCCGCTGCTGGACAGCGCGGGCCGGCTCATCGGCGTCAACACCGCCATCCAGAGCCCCAGCGGCGCCAGCGCCGGCATCGGCTTCGCCGTCCCGGTGGACACCGTGAACCGCGTGGTGCCCCAGCTCCTCGCCCGGGGCCGCCTTGAGCGCCCGGACCTGGGCTTCGAGCCCGTGGCAACCCGCCTGGTGGAGCGCGCCTTCGGCGCCCAGAAGGGCATCATGGTGGGCAAGGTGGCCCGGGGAGGCGCCGCCGCCCGGGCCGGTCTCCGGGGCGTGGCCGTAGACGGCCGCCATGTGGTGGCTGGCGACCTCATCCAGGCGGTGAACGGCCGCGCCGTGGAAGACTGGGACGCCCTCCTGGACATGGTGGAAGCCCTCCCCCTGGGCAGCAGCGCCACGCTCGACATCACCCGCGAGGGCCGCAAGCAGCGCGTGGCGATCCGGCTGGAGGCGGGACGGGAATAGCAACCCGCCGCCTGCTCCCTGCGCATCGTCAGGAGGACCCGGACGGCACGGGAAGGGAGCCCCCTTCGCGGAGGCTCATCCAAGGGGCTGCCGGAAGGAAGGTCTTGTTGATCGGATTGGACCATCCAGGGGATCAGCGAGACATTTGCCATCGCCTGGACCTTGACCTACACTTCCGCCTCATGATCCGTGTTCAAACAGCTCGCTTGCCAAAGAACAAGCGTTCCCTGCTCACCACCCTCCGGAGGCTGGCCATGAACCACTCGCAGACGAACAATCACTTCGCCGTCAATTGGGGTGGGGGCAATATCGGATTCACGGAAGTCAGCGGGCTTTCGATCGAGCTTGAGGTGGTCCCCTATCACAACGGGGCTTCCCCTCAAAACGCTGCGGCGTTGATGCCCGGGCACAGGAAATTCTCCCCGATCGTGCTGAAACGTGGGGTGATGAAAGGCGACAGTGATTTCTTTCATTGGATCAATACCGCCCAGCTCAACACCATTGAGAGGCGTGATGTAACCATCAGCCTCCTCAACGAAAGCCACGAACCGGTTGTGACCTGGAAACTGAAAAACGCCTTCCCCTTCAAATTGGATTATTCTCCGCTCAATGCCAACGGAAGCGGAGTTGTGATGGAATCGCTCTCTCTGGCTCACGAGGGCTTGGTGGTGGAGTTCCTGTAGCCACTCCGGGCCCCGGCCTGCGGGGAAACCTGATAATCCGGTCCTGATTCAGGCCTTCCCCGTCCTTGTTGCAGGGGTGAGGGTGGTCGGCGTCTACCAAAAATCTAGACATTGCATGAAATTCAAAAATTCTC
>CAIRAS010000439.1 GCA_903876615.1 uncultured Holophagaceae bacterium | reverse complement strand
TCCAGCCGGGAGAGCCAGATGGCGCGGAAGAGCCAGAAGAGGGTGTGGCCGCCGAACAGGGTGAAGGTGAACACCAGCAGCGTGGTCATGACGATGAAGACGTAGTGGAGCTCGGGGAAGTTCTTGCGGTCCATGGGGTTCGCATGGGGCGCATAGCGGGCGAAGCTGGGGTTCGCCTTGGGGTGGCACTGCTTGCAGGTGTTGACGATGTTGCCCGGGGACAGGCGGGAGTTGGGATCCGCCGTGCGCAGCACATCGTGGTGGCCGTGGCAGTCGTAGCAGGCGGCCACATGGCTGGCGCTGTTGGTCTTGCCCAGGGCCATGGCCTTGCCGTGGTAGGTGTCGCGGTAGTGCTCCAGGCGGTCGGCGTGGCACTTGCCGCACACCATGTCGCTGCCGGACTTGAAGTGGCCGCCGGTGGGCGTCTCGATCTGGTGGGCCGAGTGGCACTGGACGCAGACGGGGCCGCGGGGATCACCCTTGGCCAGGAGCTGACCGTGGATGCTCTTGTTGTAGATCTCCTCCACGGTGACGTGGCACTTGCCGCAGGTCTTGGCCACGTTGGCGTGGTTGATGGGGGAGCTGCGATCGACGCTGCGCTTGATGTCGTGGACGCCGTGGCAGTCGTTGCAGCTGGGGGCCACGATGAGGCCCTTCTGCAGCAGCGCCATGCCGTGGATGCTCTCCTGGTACTGGGAGCCCACGGTTGGGTACATCATCTTGTATTCATCGGTCAGGTTCTTGTTGGCGTGGCACTTGGCACAGGTCTTGGGCAGGTTCATCTTGTAGACAGGCGACTGGTGCGACTTGACGGACACGATGTCGTGGTTGCCGTGGCAGCTCACGCAGGTGGCCGCACCCGAGGCGCCCAGGGACTTGCTCATGCCGTGGATGCTGGTCTGGTAGATCTTGTCCTCTTCCGAGTGACAGGTGGCGCACTTCACGGGCTTGGGATCCACGCCATCGTTGGGGTGGTCCTTGATATCCGCGTGGCAGCTCTTGCAGCCCATGCTGCTGTGGACCGAGCCGCCGAACTTGGCCTCATCCACGAACAGGGACTTGGTCTTGCCCGGCGCCACGTCCTTGGTCATGGTCGTGTCGCTGTGACAGTCGAAGCAGTTCTCTTTGACCGCCTTGGGGCCAGCGGCCTGGGCCGGGGTGGCACCCAGCAGCAGGCCCGCCAGGAGGGCCAGGGTGAGCCACCAGCCGGCACCGATCCGGCGGCGGCTGGAGCACGGCGCTGCGTCGAGGATTGGACGGGTATCCAGGAGCATGGGAGGTCCTTTGGTGAAGAAGCAGGTGACAGGCAACCCAGGGGGCTGTCCCTATTATTCACTCAAAGGTGGTTTTATGAACCCCGATCGAGATCACAAAATCCCGGTCAGTGGGCGCTCCCCTCGCCTGGGGTCTGCTTGGCGTCCTTGGCCGCCTGCTGCTCCATGAGCTCCCGGTAGTATTCGGGGCGGGTCTCGCGGATGTGGTCCGCGGAGGCCTTGCCGGTGAGCCAGGCCAGATCCATGGGATAGACATCGGGGTCGAAGATCACCAGATACCAGTGCCAGACCAGGATCGAGAGGGTGGCCAGGATGGCCTCATACCAGTGGGCCGCGGTGGCCGCATCCATGACCCAGACCGGCAGGAAGTGGAGGCTGGTGTCCTTGGCCCAGAGCAGCACGCCGGTCACGGCCATGACGATGGTGCCCCACATGAAGGCCCAGTACTCCATCTTCTCGGCGTAGCCGAACATGCCGAAGGTGGGCCGCTTGGGCGTCAGCCCCAGGTTGTAGCGGAGCATGTTGGCGATGTCCTTGGCGTCCTGCCAATTGGGCAGCAGCTCCCAGACCATGACCCGGTCCCGCTTGACCAGCACCAGGTGGATGACGTGGAGGACGGTGGCCCCCATGATCACGGCACCCGCGATGCGGTGGATGATGCCGCGCACCTGGCCGGCCCCGCCGAGACCGAAGGCCTGCAGCCAGCCTGACTCGGGGAACTTGAGGGCGAAGCCCGTGATGACCAGGGCGATGAAGCTGACCATCACCAGGCCATGCGTGATCCGGAACTTCTTGTTCATGCGGGGCAGCACTTCACCGGTGCCGTGGTGGGGCTTGTGGCGCCGGAGCTTGGCCAGCCAGTCCAGGCCGTTGTGGAACAGCATGAAGCCGATGGTCATGGGGATCAGGGCGTAGTAGGCCAGCCGGATCCAGCGCACGCTGGGGTGCTCGATGCCGCCGGCGGTCCGCACGTGCACCTGGCCCTTGGCGATCTTCTCGCCCACACCGGGGTGGCAGACGCCGCAGGTCTTCTGCAGGTTGGCGGGGTTGATGGTCGAACGGATGTCGGCGGAGGGCAGGATATTGTGGACGCCGTGGCAGGAGGCACAGTTGGCGGCGCGCTTCTGCCCACCCCGCACGGCCAGGCCGTGGAAGCTGTCCTGGTAGGCGGGCACCTTGTCCCCGAAGCTGTAGCGGGAATCCAGCCGCTCGTCCCCGTGGCAGCGCCCGCAGGTGACTGCGGACACGCGGGAAGGATTCACCAGGGAGCCGGCCTCGGAGGGGGCCTGGATGTTGTGCTCGCCGTGGCAGCCCGTGCAGGTGGGTGAGTCCTTGGAGCCGCGGCCGACCGCCAGGCCGTGGACACTGTCTGCATAGATAGCTTGCACGTCCGGGTGGCAGACACCGCAGGTCTCGGCGACGCGGGCCCGGTTCACCTTGGCGGCGGGATCCTTGGAGGCCAGGATGTCGTGGCTCCCGTGGCAGTCCGAGCAGGAGGCCGCGCTGTCATTGCCCTTGGCCACTTCCCGGCCATGGAGGCTCAGCTTGTAGGCCTCCACCGGCTTGGCGAAGGGGATGTTGTGGTGACGGGACAGGAACTCGGGATTCGAGTGGCAGGAGCCGCAGGTATCGGCGAGGTTCTTCTTGGCCACCTTGGAGCCCTGACCGCCCATGATCGCGTGGGGGGTGCCGTGACAGGAGGAGCAGGTGGCCGCATCGGTCATGCCGCTCTGCTTGGCCAAGCCGTGGACGCTCTTCTTGTAGGCCTCCACCGGATGTTCGTGGCAGGTCTCGCACTTCACCTTGGCCGGTTTCTCGGCGTGGGGTAGCCGCGTGATGCTGGTGTGGCACCCCGTGCAGCCCATGCTGGCGTGCTTCGACGCCTCGAACTGGGTGATGTTGACATCGTGGCAACCGGCGCAGTCCTTCGCGCTGGGCGGCGCCGCGGCGAGCGCGACGGAGAGCAATCCAGCAAAGAGCAGGCGCATAGCTACCTCACAAGTCCTCTATACCCTACCCGAGTTCCGACAAACCTGTGACAGGGCGGTGATCTGGATCACCGCAACCCGCCAGGTACAGCAAAGCGCCGGGGGAGTGACCCGCCCGGCGCCTGTTCTAAAACCGAGTCAGCGGCTCACTTGCCCTTGTAATCCTTGAGCCAGTTCACGTCGACCTCGGCGGCCTTCTTCTCAGCCTTGGTGGCCTTGAGGAACTTGCCGCGCTCGGTCATCTCGCCGTCCTTCTTGACGGGGAGGGCGGCGTGGCAGGCCTTGCAGTCCTTGACTTCCGCGAAGCCGGCTTCCTGGGCCTTCTTCACGAAGGGCATCTTCGCC
>CAIRAS010000438.1 GCA_903876615.1 uncultured Holophagaceae bacterium | reverse complement strand
TCGTTGGCCTTGATGAAGGTCTCGCTCATCCAGGCGATGCCGAAGATGGAGACGACGGCGATCATGCCCGCGATGAAGACGCTGGAGCGGGCGATCTCCGGGGCCTTCACCTTGGTGGCGAACAGGATGAAGCTGCCGAAGGCCAGCATGACCATCTGCACCA
Organism: uncultured Holophagaceae bacterium; assembly: GCA_903876615.1. The sequence goes on along the minus strand of CAIRAS010000438.1, from coordinate 10,177 downwards.
CGGTGGTCATGGGGACGGGCTTGCCGTTCACCAGTGGCAGCAGGCCGGGCTTCATGGCGACGAGGATGATGGCGAGGACGCCCGCGAAGAACAGGCCCACGGCGAGCTTGGCCGAGGTGGGGATCACCTTGTCCAGGGTGGTGACATTGGCATCCAGGGCCTTGGCGAAGTCGGGGTCTTTCAGGCGCTCCTGGTATTCGGGATCCTTGTCGAGGTCGAGGCCACGGTTGAAGCTCCAGGCTGCGGCGACCAGGACGCCGATGATGCCCGCGGGCAGGGTGATGCGGATGATGTCGAAGAGGCCCACCGGATGCCCGTTCTTGGCGGCCATGGCCAGGAAGGTGGTGACGGCGGCCGCCACGGGGCTGGCCGTGATGCCCATCTGGGAAGCCACGCTGGAGATGGCCATGGGCCGCTCGGGCCGGATGCGGGTCTTCAGGGCCACGTCCGAGATGACCGGCAGCAGGGCGTAGACCGCGTGGCCGGTGCCGACGCAGACGGTAAGGAAGAAGGTGGAGAGCGGGGCCAGGATGGTCACGTACTTCGGGTGGGCCCGCAGCAGGCGCTCGGTCAGCTGCACCAGGTAGTCGAGCCCGCCCGAGACCTGGAGGGTCGCCGAGGCCGTCACCACGGCCAGGATGATCAGCATCACGTCGATGGGGGGTGTTCCCGGCGCCACCCGGAACCCGAAGACCAGCACCGCGACACCGCAGCCGCCGATGAGCCCCAGGGCGACCCCACCCTTGCGGATGCCGATCAGAATGGCGCCCAGCACGAGCACGAATTGAATCCAGAACATCAAGGCGGGGGACATAGGGGACTCTCCTTGGGGTGGGTCCGGTGGTCTGACCACCGGACCGGTGTCGTCCCGAATCATAGCTGATGAATGCATCGTGAATTCCCCAACTCTCTTTTGGAAGTTTAAAAACCATACCGATGCCAAGCCTTGGATCAGCTTCCAGGGCTTGCCCGGAAGGGGATTCGCGGGCCATTCCACCCCGGGGAAGGGTAGGATGGCCTTTTCCGGATAGACCGCCGTGAGCCACCTTCCCTTCCACCTCGTGACCCTGACCCATGCGGACTGGGACTCGGCGCGGGCCTGCGCCTTGCGCCTGGGCGACGACGCCCTGCCGGAGCTGCGCCTGGACCTGTTTCCGGAGCAGGACCCCGAGGCCATGGTGGACGCGCTGAAGCGGCGCTGTCTGGTCACCTGCCGGCGAGTCTCCGAGGGGGGCCGCTGGCCGGACGAGGAGGAGGCCGGCCGTCTCGCCCGTCTGGTCAAGGCCCTCAAGGGGCGGCCCGCCTGGATGGACCTGGAGTGGGAGCTGCCCATCCCGCTCGAGATCCAGGCCGCCCGCACCCATGTCCGCCTGCTGCGGTCGGTCCATGTGGCGCCCGGGGTCTTCGATCTGGAGGAGCGCTTGCGCAACCTGCCGGACGGCGACGCCTACAAGTGGGTGGGCTGGGCGGACCGCCTGGGCGACAGCGGTCGCCTCCGCGCCCCCCTGGCCTGGGCCAAGGATCACGGTCTGATCCTGGCGGCCTTTCTGATGGGGCCCAAGGGGCTGCCCAGCCGGGCTCTGCAGGCCGCTTGGGGCGGCGCTTTCACCTTCGCCGCCCCGGATGACGGCCCTCCCGCCGCGCCCGGTCAGCTGCCCCTCTCCCTCCTGCGGGAGTGGCGCTGCGCGCGGCTCCACCCTGGGTATGGCCTCTGCGGGGTCATGGGGGAGCCGGTGCTGCACTCGCGGGGGCCCGCCTTTCACAACCCGCGCTTCCAGCGGGCGCTCAAGGACCTGCTCTACCTGCCGCTGCTCTGCGGCGAGGCCGGCGAGGCGGTGGAGGCCCTGGAGGCCCTCGGCGTGCTGGGCCTGAGCATCACGGCGCCGCTGAAGCTCACCCTGCCCGCAGCGCTGGGCCTGGAAGGGCCCTTGAACACCCTCTGGCGGCGTGCGCCGGGGGAGCCCTGGCAGGGCGCCAACACCGATGCTGAGGCGTTCGAAGAGGCCCTCTCCCAGCTGGCGCCGGGCCCCGTCCTGCTGCTGGGCTCCGGCGGGGTGGCCCGCACCAGCAAGGCCCTGCTGGAGGCCTCTGGGCGGCCCGTCCTGCAGGTGTCCCGCCACGCCCCTGCCACCGTGGCGCAGGTGGCCGCCTTCGGTCCGGTGGGCCTCGTGCAGGCCACCAGCCTCGGCATGGCCCCGGAGGACCCCGCGCCCTTTCCCGAGCTTCTGGCGGCCGCCCAGCCCACCGGGCGCTGGGCCGTGGAGTGGATCTACAAGGAGGACACCGCCTTCGCCCTCTGGGCCCGGGAGGCGGGCCTGCAGGTGGTGGCCGGCGCCGCCCTCTTCGAGGCCCAGGCCGTGGCCCAGACCCAGCGCTTCATCGCGGGCTGCGGGGGCCTGGCCGTCGAGCTGTGACAGATGATAGCTGATAGCGTTATGCCATGCGCCTGCTGCTGGTCGAGGACAAGGACAGTTTCCGCCGCCTGCTGGCGCAGGCGCTGGAAGGGTCGGTCTGGACCGTGCAGGCGGTGGCTGATCCCCAGGAGGCTTTGCGGGAGCTGGAGGCCGGTGCTTTTCAGGTGCTGGTCACGGACCTGCGGCTCCCGGGCATGAGCGGGCTCGAGCTCATCCGCCGTGCCCGTCGGCTGCGGCCCGGCCTGCGGGTGGTGCTGATGTCGGCCTTCGGGGAGCCCAAGGACATCGTGGAGGCCATGCGGCTGGGCGCCGATGACTTCCTGCCCAAGCCCTTTGACCTGGAGGTGTTCCTGGCGCTGCTGGACCGGCTCCAGGCCCTGGTGGGGGCCCCGCCGCCGGACCCCACGGAGCTCTGGGTGGCTCACAGTCCCGCCATGCAGGCCCTGGACGCCGCCCTGGCCCAGGCCGCTGGGACCTCGCTGCCGCTGCTGTTCCGGGGCGAGCGCGGGGCGGGCCGCGAGCGCTGCGCCCGTCGGCTCCATGTCCTGCGCCACGCCGAAGCGCCGTATCGGAGTCTGGACGCCGCGACCCTGGGCCCGGAGGGCCCCGAGCCACAGCTGCTGGCTCTCCTCCGGGGTGGCAGCCTCTACCTGGGTGGTCTGGACTTTCTCTCTCCAGAGGCCGCGGGGGCCCTGGCCCGCGCCATGGATAGTCCGGCCGGACAGCAGGTCGGCTGGATGGGTGGCATCGATCCCGAGGGCACCCTGCCTCCGGAGCTGGCGGGGCGGTTGGGCTCCCTGGAGCTGCGGGTGCCGCCCCTGCGTGAGCGCCGGGAGGACCTGCTGACCCTGGCCCGGCTCATCCTGGAACGAGCCAGCCAGCGGGAGGGCCGGCCTGCCCGCTGGCTCGAGCGCTCCGCCGAGAAGCAGCTGCTCGACCACCCCTGGCCCGGGAATGTGCGCGAGCTCGAAGCCCTGATCGAAGGGACGCTGCGCACCAGCGACAGCCATGCCCTCCGGACTTTCCCCGAGCTCCTGCTGGGTGGGTCCACGCCGCTCTGCCTCCCCTGGCCGGACCGAGCCGACCTGGAGACCATGCTCAAGGCTGTGGCCCGGTCCGCCGAGGCCCAGCTGCTGCAGCGCCAGCTGGCCGAGACCCGGGGGGACCTGCCCCGGGCGGCGGAGGCCCTGGGGCTGACGGTCCGCACCCTGGCCCAGCGCTTGCGGGACCATGGCATCTCTCTGGAAGATGGAGAAGGTCCCCTTCCCCGAAAGACCCCATGACCCAGCCCCCGCCCATCCTCGTCCCACCCGTGCGTGATCCGGTCCCGGTGCGGCCGGCGGCCCGCGCCGGACTGGCGGCGCTGCAGGCGGTGGTGGTGGGCAAGGAGACCCAGGTTCGGCGCGCCTTCGCGGCCATGCTGGCCGGGGGCCACGTGCTGCTGGAGGACCTGCCTGGCGTGGGCAAGACGACCTTGGCCAAGGGCCTGTCCCGCATCCTGGGCGGCAGCTTCCAGCGGGTCCAGGGCACCAACGACCTGCTGCCGTCGGACCTGCTCGGCGTGCACCTCTGGGACGCCAAGGAGCTGGCTTTCCGGTTCCAGCCGGGGCCGGTCTTCTGCCACGTGCTGCTGCTGGACGAGCTCAACCGCATCGGCCCCAAGACCCAGAGCGCCATGCTCGAGGCCATGGTGGAGGGCCAGGTCACCCTGGACCGCAGCACCCACCGCCTGCCCGACCCCTTCTTCGTCATCGCCACCCAGAACCCCCTGGACCACGCGGGCACCTTCCCGCTGCCGGAGAGCCAGCTGGACCGCTTTTCCTGCACGATCCACCTGGGCTATCCCGACCGCGCGGCCGAGCGCCGCATCCTCACGGGAGAAGCCGGCGCCGAGCGGCTGGAGTCCCTGGTGCCGGTCCTGGACCTCGAGGGCTGGCAGGAGGCCCGGGCCGCCGTCCGGCAGGTGCGGATCGCCGAGGCGGTGCTGGATTATGTCGAGCGGATGGTGAGCCACATCCGGGCCGGTGGAGGCTTCTGCTCCACTCGGGCCGCCAAGCACTGGCTGGCCTTGGCCCAGGCCGAGGCCTGGCTGGATGGCCGGGACTTCCTCACGCCCGATGACCTGCAGGGCACCCTGGCGGATACCATGGCCCACCGGGGCAGCCTGGATGACCGTCGGCTCAACCGCAGCGAACGGCGCGAGCAGCTGGCCCGGATGCTGAAGGACCTGCCTGTGGGATGGGCCTGATGCTGGAAGAGGCCACGGTCGGCCGCCTGTTGCAGCAGGCACGCGAAGAGAAGGGCCTCAGCCGGGAGGCCTTGGCCCGGGAGCTGCAGCTGTCCCTGCGGCACCTGGAGGCCATCGAAGGTGATGACTGGGCCGCGCTGTCCCCGGGCCGCGCCCGGCCCCTGGCGCGCCAGCTGGCCGAGCGGCTGGGGGTGGACCTGGAGTCCCACACGGGTGCCTTCCAGGTTGTGCCGGGGCAGGTGGCGCTGGAGCCGGCCGACCCCCGGCGCGAGCGCCTGGAGCGCCTGGTCATGGGCGTCCTCTCCGCGACCTCCGTGCTGGTGGTCCTCTGGCTGGTGGTGCCGGGCCCGAGCCTGGGCCGCAAGGCCACGGTCAGCCGCCTCGGCACCCTCCCCAGGCTCTCCCCACCGCCGCCGCCGCCGCCCTCGAGCGCACCCTATCCTGTGCTGGGCGAGCTGCTGCCCGAAGCCCCCATCGACGAGCAGGGCATCCTCGTGAGCCTCCGCGTCATGGATGCCTGCGCCGCGCGTCTGGAGCCCGAGGGTGGAGTGTCCCAGGCCCGGGCCCTGCAGGTTTCGGAACCCTGGCGGCTGCGCGTGAAGGGCCCCTTCAGCCTCGTGCTGGACAATGCTGGCGTGGTGAACGTCGAGGTGGCGGGCCGCCGCATCGCCCATGGCCAGAGCGTCGGCCAGGTCTGGACGGGCCGCTTCGACGCCGAGGGCCGCTGGCTCCGGCCCGTGGCGCCGGAACTGCCGGAAGAACCTGTGGTGCCCGATGACGATGAGGAAGGCGGCCAGCCATGACCCTCCATCCCATCACCCAGCGCTTCCTCCAGGGATCCCTGCCCGAACCCATGGTCATGGCCCTGGTCGGGGGCAGTCTCCCCCTCCCCACCCTGGATCTGCTGCAGGCGCTGGCCCATGCCGGGCTGCGGGATACCCCCTACCGGCAGCGAGCCCTGGCCTTCTTCGAGACCATGCCGGAATCCCTGCTGGCGGGCGTGCTGACCGAGGCCATCGATCCGCCGGCCCCTCTGCAGCTGATCCTCTGTCACCGCAAGGAACCCGCGCTCCTCGAGACCGCGCTCCTGAACCCCTCCATCACCTCGGCGATCGTGGAAGACTCCATCCCGAGCCTGCCGGGCTCGGTGCTGGAGATCGTGCTGAACAACCAGGTGCTCTGGCTGCAGCGGCCTCGCATCCTCGACCTCCTGGAAGAACATCCCGAAGGTGAATACGTCATCAAGCGGCGCATCAACGAGTTCCGCTTCGAAGTGCTCGGCCTCATTCCGGAGGAGGTCAAGCAGGATCGCCTGGCGATCATCGATGCGGTGGAGGCCGGGCAGCTGGATCGCGCTTGGTCGGAGCTGCCTCTGCCCAAGGCGCTGTCCCCGGAGGAGGCCGATGCCGAGGTGGAGACCGAGGAGATGGCCGCCGAGCGCCGCCTGCTGGCCTCCAGGCCGCTGGTGGACGACCAGGGCGTGGAGATCAACCTCACCATCACCCAGCGCGTGGCGAAGCTGAACACCAACCAGAAAATCATGCTGGCCATCAAGGGCGGCAAGGAAGAACGCACCCTCCTTATCCGCGAAGCGAACCGGCTCATCCAGGTGAATGTCTTGCGCAATGGCCGCATCACCGAAGGCGAGGTCGCCCACATTGCCCAGATGCGTACCATCAACGAGGAAGTGCTCCGGATCATCTCCAACAGCCGCGAGTGGATGAAGAAATATCCCATCACCAAGGCGCTGGTCATGAATCCCCGGACGCCGCTGCCCGTGGCCATGACCCACTTCAAGCGGCTCTTCGAGAGCGACCTGAAGCTGCTCATGAAGGACCGCAACGTCCCCGAGCTCCTGCGCCGCGAAGCCAAGCGCATGGTGGAGATGAAGGCCCAGGGGAAGGGCTAGCGATTTCACTCCCCAGCCATTTCTCTCTCCACTACCAAACAGGCCCGCCAGCGGCGGGCCTGTTTGGTAGTGGAGCGGGCGACCAGGATTGAACTGGCGACATTCAGCTTGGGAAGCTGACGTTCTACCACTGAACTACGCCCGCGGCAGGGGTCCATGCTAGCGCAAGTGGGGACTCTGGACCAGTCGGGTCAGCCCAGATAGGCGGCGAGGACGCGTTCGTTGCGACCCAGTTCGGCGGGGGTGCCCTCCACGGCGATGCGGCCGTGCTCCATGACGTAGGCGTAGTCCGCGACTTCCAGGGCGCTCTTGGCGAACTGCTCCACCAGGAGGAGGGTGATGCCTTCTTCCTTGAGGCGGCGGATGGTGCGGAAGACTTCCTGCACGATGACCGGCGCGAGGCCCATGGAGGGCTCATCAAGCAGCATGACCTTGGGGCGGGCCATGAGGGCGCGGCCGATGGCCAGCATCTGCTGCTCGCCGCCTGAGAGGGTGCCGGCGGACTGCCGGGTGCGGTCCCGCAGGCGGGGGAACAGATCGTAGACCCGGTCCAGATCGGCCTTGGCCTGGGCGTGGTAGCCGAAGAACCGGGGCAGGCGGCTGTAAGCGCCCAGCAGGAGGTTGTCCTCGACGGAGAGGGGGCCGAAGACCTTGCGCCCTTCCGGGGCGTGCGCGAGGCCCAGCCGTGCGATGCGGGAAGCGTCCAGGCCCTGGACCTCCTGGCCGTCCAGGATGACCTTGCCCCGGCTGGGCTTGAGGCCGCCGGAGATGGCGCGCATGGTGGTGGTCTTGCCGGCGCCGTTGGCGCCGATGAGGGCCACCAGGGTGCCCTGCTTCACGGTCAGGGTGGTACCCGTCAGCACTTCGCTGGCGCCGTAGCCCGCATGGAGATCCTCTACCTGCAGCATGGATCGCTCCTTCACGCGGGCAGCGGCTCGGCGCCGCCGGGAAGCTCGGGTTGCGGGGGCTGGCCGAGGTAGGCCTCCACCACCTTCGGGTGGCGCTTGACCTCATCGGGGGTGCCCTCGGCGATGATCCGGCCGCCGTCCAGCACCGTCACCGTGTCGCAGAGCTCACTCACCACGTCCATGTGGTGTTCGATCAGGATGATGGTGATGCCGCGCTGGTGGATGCGCTGGATGAACTCGATCTGCTGGAGCACGTCCGGATGGGCCAGCCCGGCGGCGGGCTCGTCGAGGATGAGCAGGTCGGGCTTGCGGGCCAGGGCCCGGGCAATCTCGAGGAAGCGTTGGGCGCCGTAGGTGAGGTCCTTGGCCTTGACGAGGGCCTGCTCCCGGAGCCCGATGAGCTCCAGCAGGGCCAGCGCCTGGGCCTGGGCGCTGCGTTCCTCCCGGCGGGCCAGGCCCAGCAGCACCATGGGTAGGGGATTGCGGTAGACGCCCTTGAGGGCCACCAGCACGTTCTCCAGGGCCGTGAGCTCCCCGAAGAGCTGCAGGTTCTGGAAGGTGCGGGCCACCCCGGCTTGGGCCACACGGTAGAGGCTGCCGATGGGCAGGGTCACACCCCGCAGCTGCATGGTGCCCGCTGTGGGTGTGTAGAGGCCGGAGATCACGTTGACGACGGTGCTCTTGCCGGAGCCATTGGGTCCGATGAGCCCGTGGATGGTGCCAGCGCGCACGGTCATGGAGAGGCCGTCCACGGCCTTCACGCCGCCGAAGTAGCGCTTGAGGTCGTCCAGGACCAGGAGGGCCGAGCCGTCCGCGGGGCGGATCGGCAGCATGGTGTCGATGTCCGCGGGCTCCGGCAGCGGAGCGTGGGGCACCCGGAAGAGCTTCGCCAGGAAGGTGGACAGGAAGCCCATGATGCCCTCGGGCAGACCCACCACCACGGAGAAGAGCATCAGCGCGAAGATGGCCTTGCGCCAGTCCTCGGTGTTCTCCACGAGGAGCCCGCCAACGACCAGGAGACCCATGGCCACCACGGGGGCCAGGGCCTGGAAGGGGCGGGTGGTCTTCCGGTAGAGTCCCTGCAGGCCCGCGGCCAGGGCCCCGGCGAAGCCCAGGCCGGAGAAGATCTGGAAGAGCAGGCGATTCGAGAGCAGGTTGGGGAGGAGCACGATGACCGAGGCCCCCACGAAGGCCCCCCACAGGCTCTTGCGGCCGCCCAGGACCACCCCCAGGAGCAGGATGATCATCAGGTCGTAGGTGAAGCTCTGGGGCTGGAGGTACTGGAAGTTGAAGGCGTAGAGGCCCCCGGCGAGGCCGCCGAGGCTGGAGCCCAGCGCGAAGGCCGCCACCTTGTGGGCGTAGGTGCCCACGCCCATGGCGTCGGTGGCGATGGGACTGTCCCGCAGAGCCTCGAAGGCCCGGCCCCACTGGGAGGCCAGCAGGTTCCGCATGAGCATCCACACCACCGCGAGCAGCACCATGCAGAGCCAGTAGAAGAGGGGCGGGGTTAGGTTGTGGCCAAAGAGCGGCGGGCGGGAGAGGCTGAGGCCCTGGGCGCCGCCGGTGAGGGCTTCGAGCTCGTTCAGGGCGGTGGTGCTGAGGGCGGCGAAGCTGAGGGTGGCCAGGGCGAACTGGGGGCCCTCCAGGCGCAGGGCGGGCAAGGCCAGCAGGCCGCCCAGCACCAGACCCACCAGGGTGGCGGCCAGCAGCGCGGGAACCATCCCCAGGCCCAGCTTGGTGACCACGAAGCCCGCGGCGTAGGCACCCAGGCCCAGGAAGGCCACGTGGGCGAGGTTCACCTGGCCCAGATAGCCCACGGTGACGTCCAGGCCGATGAGGAGGATGCCGTAGATGGCCAGCAGCGTCAGCAGGCCAAGGGCGTAGGGGTTCTCGACGAACTTTGGAATGGTGGCCAGGAGGGCGAAGACCAGGAATTCGGCGCCGCGGAGGAGGAGGATGCGTTTCATGGTCGACTCCTCAGACCTTGCGAATCGTGGCTTTGCCGAACACGCCGTTGGGGCGCAGGGCGAGGGCCAGGATCAGCAGGATGAGGCCCGGGGCCTCGCGCCAGCCGCTGCCCAGGTAGAAGCTGGCGAGGCTCTCCAGGGCGCCCAGGAACATGCCCACCAGCACCACGCCGAAGCCCGAGTCGAGGCCGGCGACCACGGCGACGGAGAAGGCCTTGAGGATCAGCGCCGAGGCCATGGTCGGACCCACGGTGGTGATGGGGGAGACCAGGATGCCCGCCAGCGCTGCCACTGACCCGGAGAGGCCATAGGAGAGCATGACGGTGCGGGTCGAGGAGATGCCCATGAGCTCCGCCGCGTCGCGGTCTGCTGAGACGGCCTCGAAGGCCTTGCCCAGCAGGGTGCGGCGCTTGAAGAGCTCGATCAGGCCCATGATGGCGAACACGCCCACGGCGACGGACAGCTCCAGGCGGGTGACGTCCACGCCCAGGATATGGATGGGATCGGCGGAGATCGGGGTGGGAAAGGGGCGGTCGTCCCGGCCCCAGATGTTCTCGGCCGCCGAGAAGAAGAACAGGCCGATGATGATGCTGAGCAGGATCCATCCTTCGCTCTTCTGCTCCAGGGCCAGCCGCACGCCGGCGCGCTCCACCACCAGGCCCATGATGGCCCCGAAGAGCAGGCCCCCCGGCACCATGGCCCAGTAGGGCAGGCCCATGTTGGTGAGGGTG
>CAIRAS010000437.1 GCA_903876615.1 uncultured Holophagaceae bacterium | reverse complement strand
GTGGGCTTCGCCCTCATGAACCTGGAAGAGCGCGGCGTCATCTTCATCCAACCGGGGACGAAGTGCTACGAGGGCATGATCGTGGGCGAGCACGCCCGGGAGAACGACCTGGTGGTGAATGTGGCCAAGGCCAAGAAGCTCTCCAACATGCGCTCCAGCGGCAGCGACGATGCCACCCGCATCACCCCGCCCCGGGAGCACACCCTGGAGCAGGCCCTGGAATACATCGAGCCCGACGAGCTGGTGGAAGTGACCCCCAACTTCATCCGCATGCGCAAGCGGGTGCTGGACACGAATGAGAGAAAGAAGTCAGAGAAGCGGAGTGCCGAATAATCTGCTTCTAGGAAACATTACAAAATTGTATGACAATGTTAGTTGGCATACAATTTTGTAATTCACATCCTGGAGGCCCCTTGGCAACCCTGGAGGATCCCAGCAAGCTCACCCCCCTGGTGGAGTTGAGCCAGGCCCTGGCCACCTCTGACATCCGAGCCGTGCTGCCCCGGGTGCTGGAGATCCTTGCCGAGGCCTTTGGGGCCGTCAGCGGGGCCATCACCCTGGCCGAGGATGAGGGCGGAGCCCTGCGCCTGGAAGCTTCGCGGGGCCTCTCCCGGCAGGCGGTGGAGCGGGCCCGGTACAAGGCCGGCGAGGGGGTCACCGGGCGGGTGCTCAAGAGCGGCAAGGCCGTGGTGGTGCCCAAGGTGAGTCAGGAACCCCTCTTCCTGGACCGCACGGGCGTGATGCGGGAGCACCGCCGGAGCAAGGGCGAGCTGACCTTCTTCTGTGTCCCCCTCTTTGTGGACGGCAAGGCGGTGGGCGCCCTGTCCCTGACCACGCCCTACCTGGCGGAGCGGGACTTCGACCGGGACACCAAGCTCCTGCAGATCGCCGCCTCCATGGTGGGCATGGCCATGAAGGTCGCCCGCCTGGTGGCTGCGGACCGGCAGCGGCTGCTGGAGGAGAACCGCCAGCTCCGGGAGGAGCTGCAAGAGCGCTACGAGCTGCGCAACCTCATCGGCAACAGCCACGCCATGCAGCGGGTCTACGAGCGGGTCGGCCAGGCCGCCCCGGCCACCACCACCGTGATGATCCGGGGCGAATCCGGCACCGGCAAGGAACTGGTGGCCCACGCCATCCACTACGGCTCGACCCGGGCCTCCAAGCCCTTCATCAAGGTGAGCTGCGGCGCCCTGCCCGAGAGCCTCATCGAGTCCGAGCTCTTCGGCTATGAGCCCGGGGCCTTCACGGACGCGCGGAAGCAGAAGCTGGGCCGCTTTGAGCTGGCCGAGGGCGGCACGCTCTTCCTGGATGAGGTCGGGGAACTGAGCCCCGGCACCCAGGTCAAGCTGCTCCGGGTTCTGCAGGAGCGGGAGTTCGAGCGCCTGGGCGGGGTCAAGCCCGTGAAGGTGGATGTGCGGGTCATCACCGCCACCAACCGGGATCTCGAGGCCGCCACCCTCAGCGGAATCTTCCGGGAGGACCTCTACTACCGCCTGAACGTCTTTGAAGTCTTCCTGCCCCCCCTCCGGGAACGGAGCACCGACATCCTGCTGCTGGCGGACCACTTCGTGGAGAAGTATGCCGCGCACCACCGGAAGGACGTGCGCCGCCTGTCCACCTCCGCCATCGACATGCTCGTGGCCTACCACTGGCCAGGCAACGTGCGCGAGCTGGAGAACTGCATCGAGCGCGCGACCCTGGTCTGCGAAGGGGGGGTCATCCACGGCCACCACCTGCCTCCGAGCCTGCAGACGGCGGAAGTTTCCGGGACCCTGCCCTCCCAGGCCCTGGCCGAGGCCGTGTCGGCCTTTGAGCGGGACCTGCTGCAGGATGCCCTCAAGTCCGCCCGGGGCAACCGGGCCCGGGCGGCCCGCCTGCTGCAGACCACCGAGCGCATCCTGAACTACAAGGTGCAGAAATATGGCCTGGAGCCCGAACGCTTCCAGGCGCATCAGGAAACCCAAAATCATACAAAAATGTAATAGTTCTACGTTTCCATTACAAAATTGATGGCATTGATCGTCTAGATCTATTGATTGATGCTGATTATAAATTAATTAATATCAATATTTAAAAATTATCACTCAATCCGAAAAACCCTCTGGCACGACCCCTGCTCAGGAAACTGCCATGAGGGGCCGACGGCCGGCCCCTGCGGATCACCGGGGCGGCCCCGGAACCTGGATCAGTGGAACGTCGATGACGCCCCCCGGGAACCCAGCCTCCTCCGGTTAGATGAAGGAGGAACTCGGATGAATCGGCGGATCCTTTCCCGCTCCCTCGCGATGGTGGTGGCCCTGCTGGCCCTGTCGACGCTGGTCTTCGCGGCTGACACCTGCTCCAGCACGCAGATGGGCAGCCAGATCGAGCCTGCCCAGACCCAGGGTGCCCAGGCGCCCCGGTAGCCCCGCCCCTCCAGTCCTTCTCACGCTTCCCCCGTCATCCCCCCCTTTGGAGTTGTTCATGCGCCTTCGTTCCATCCTGTCCTTCGTGGCTGCCTTGTGCGGCAGCCTCCATGCCCAGACCCCCCCGGTCGCCGCGCCGGCGGCGGCTGCGCCCGCCCCTGCGGCACCGGCCCCGCCTTCCCTCCTGGGCTTCGCCGTGACGGGAACCGCCACCCTGGGTTCCCAGTACATCTTCCGGGGTCTAACCCAGACGGATGGCAGACCGACGGTGCAGGCTGAGATCGACCTGGCCCACGCGGACGGTTGGTACCTGAGCCTGGCCAGCAGCAACATCTCCTGGCTCACGGACGCAGGGGTCGGACCGATGTCCGCCGGCGTCGAGGTGGATGTGTTCGGCGGCTACAAGTGGGGCTTCGCCAAGGACTGGACCCTGGATATTGGCGCCATCCGCTACCTCTATCCTGGCGACTACTCGAAAGTCATCATCACCAGCCCCAGCACCACCGAGGGCTACCTGGGCCTCAGCTACAGCTGGGCGAGCCTCAAGTATTCCCGGGTGCTCAGCGCCGGCAACTTCGGCGTCGCCAAGGCTGATGGCTCCAGCTACATCGACCTGAGCCTGGCCATCCCCCTGGGTGAGAGCGGCTGGACCCTGCAGGCCCATGGCGGCAAGACCACCTACACCGGCAAGGGCAACAGCCCGCTTGACTACACCGACTACAAGCTGGGGCTGGCCACGGAGATCAGGGGCTACACCTTCGCCCTGGCCGGCACCAACGCCGACACCAAGGACGCCGTCTACACGAACGCCCTGGGCAACAACATCGGCAAGGGCCGCGTGACCCTCACCATCACCAAGGCTTTCTAGACCTGGAACCGAGCTGCCGCCGAGGCGCGAGTCCAGCCCCGGCGGCAGCTGCCGCAACCTCATCCCCTTTTCCCTGGAGCCTGCGATGGCAAGTTGCACCCGAGGGAGCGAGAAGCTCTCATTCAAGAACAAGCTGGCCCGACTGGCCGACCGCATGAAGGACCCGGAGTGGCGCCGCTATGGCTTCGTCCTGGCCTCCGGCAAGATGCTGGGCATGGCGGCGGTCCTCGGCATGATGATCGTCCTGCCGATGATGTTCAACGGGACCCCCGCCCATGCGGATTCCCCCGCTCCCGCCCCTGCCGCCGTGGCGGCTCCCGCTGAGGCCGCCCCCGCTGCCCCTGCTGCCGCCCCCGCCGCTGCTCCAGCTCCCGCCGCGCCGGTGGTGCTCGCCAAGGACATCGTCAACCCGCTCAACACCGTCTGGACCCTGATCGCCGCTTTCCTCGTCTTCGCCATGCAGGTGGGCTTTGTGATGCTGGAAGCGGGCTTCTGCCGGTCCCGGGAGACCGTGAACGTGCTGGTGGAGTGCGTGTTCGACACAGCCCTCTGCGGCATCCTCTTCTGGGCCTTCGGCTACGCCTTCATGTTCAGCGAGGGCAACGGCTTTATCGGCTACCACTGGTTCTTCCTCAAGGGCGTCCCCGTCACCTACGGAACCACCGGCGTCGCCCTCCTGGCCCACTGGATCTTCCAGTTCGCCTTCGCCGATACCTGCTCGACCATCACCTCCGGTGCCATGATCGGCCGCACCGACTTCATCGGCGACATCCTCTACAGCTTCTGCGTCTCCGGCTTCATCTACCCCATCATCGGCCACTGGGCCTGGGGTCCTGACGGCTTCCTGGCCACCATGGGCAGCGCCGGCAAGTTCCTTCCCGGCCTGGGCATGAACTTCCATGACTTCGCCGGTTCCACCGTGGTCCACACCATCGGTGGCGCCGTGGCTCTGGCGGGTGCCATCGTGCTCGGCCCCCGGATCGGCCGCAAGTTTAAGCGGGACGGCGGCGGCCCCATGACGCCCCACGACCTGACGATCGCCGTCTGCGGCGGGCTGCTCCTCTGGTTCGGCTGGTATGGCTTCAACCCCGGCAGCACCCTCTCCGCCATGGACTTCGAAGGCATCGGCCGGGTGGCGGCCAACACCACCCTGGCAGCCTGCGCCGCGGCCCTGACGGCGGTGTTCTACATCTACTTCCGCACCGGCAAGTGGGATCCGGGTTCCATCACCAACGGGTTCCTGGCGGGCCTGGTGGCCATCACCGCCCCCTGTTACTGGGTGAGCCCCTTCGGGTCCGTCCTCATCGGCGGCATCGCGGGCATCATCGTGATCCTGGCCGTGGACCTGCTGGAATACCTCCGCATTGACGATCCCATCGGCGCCGTGCCCGTGCACATGGTCAACGGCATCTGGGGCACCATCTCCCTGGGCCTCTTTGCCAGCGGCGAGTTCTCCGCCATTGGCAGCGACCCCATCTCCCCGGACCTCACCAACAAGCTCACGGGGCTCTTCTACGGTGGCGGCTCCAAGGTGCTCATCGCCCAGGTCATCGGCAGCGCCATCGTGACCATCGCCACCTTCACGGTCAGCTACGCCGTCATGAAGGCCATCGACGCCTTCGGCCTCCTGCGGCTCTCGGAAGACGGTGAGCACGACGGCATGGACCTCCACGAGCACGGCATCTCGGCCTATCCCGAATACGTGATCTCGGCCCTGTCCGCGCCCGCCGGCGCCCCCCTGAAGGTTCCGGCCTCCAAGAAATAAGCGGAAGCTGAGCCATCCCTGCCCAACATCACGTGAGAGGAGTTCCCCATGAAAATGATCATCGCCATCATCCGTCCGGATAAGTTCGAGGCGGTCCAGGCCGCCCTGGTGGCCCACGAGATCTACCTGATGACCGTCTCCGATGTCCGCGGCTGCGGCACGCAGAAGGGCTTTGCCGAGCAGTTCCGGGGCAACAAGATCGGCCTGGTCCGGCTGCTCCCCAAGGTGAAGCTGGAGATCGCCGTCAACGAAGAGTTCGTGAAGCCCGCGGTGGAGGCCATCATCGCCGCCGCCAAGTCGGAGCCCAGCCACCTGGGCGACGGCAAGGTCTTCGTCCTGAACCTTGAAGACTGCTACC
>CAIRAS010000436.1 GCA_903876615.1 uncultured Holophagaceae bacterium | reverse complement strand
TTTTGATCTTGAACGGCTGGGGCTGAGCTTGGCCGATAACCGAGTAATTGATCTGTATTTGTTTTCTTGGTTGTCGGCCAGCCTCCGCTGAAAAGACGCTCCACGAAGGACACGAAGACGCCCTGCGGGCGCAGGAAGCACACGAATGCGCCCTGGCTCACCTCGGGCACCCCTGGATAGAGACCCTGCTCGGTTCCAGCCCCTAAGGCTCCGGCAGCACTCAGGACGCCACGAGCTGGGTACCGTTGCCCCCGGACGCGGTGATTGCAAAGGTCCCGCCGCTGAATTCGGTCCGCTCCCGCATCGAGGTGAGGCCCAGTCCCCCCAGGGAATCCTGCTGGCCGGGGGTCCTGGGCTCAAAGCCCTTGCCGTTGTCCGAAATTTGCAGGGTGAGCCGGTCCCCAACCATGCCGAGGGTGAGCCTCACCTCCGTGGCCTGGCTGTGCTTGACCGTGTTCTGGAAGGCCTCCTGCACGATGCGGAAGAGGGTGATCTTGAGGGCCTCCGGGATCATGGCTTCCTCGACCTCGAACCCTTGGCTCACCTTGAGCGCGGGGTGGGTATTCATGAAGCCGCGGGCCAGCCAGGAGAGGGCCGCCAGGATGCCGAGGTCGTCCAGCATGCTGGGGCGCAGGTTCATGGAGATCCGCCGCACTTCCTCGATGGCGCCCGCCAGTGCCTTCATCATGCCTGGCAGCTGGGCCCGTTCCGCCTCTCCCGGCTGGCTGCCTGCGCCCGCCAGCGCCTGCCCGCCCATGAGCCGAATGGCGCTCAGGGTCTGGCCGAGGCTGTCGTGCAGCTCCAGGGCGACCCGCTTGCGTTCGTCCTCCTGGGCCGTGAGCATGCGCGCGTGCATCTGCCCGAGGTGGAGGGTCCTGGCCCTGACCTGGGTTTCCAGGTCTGCATTGAGCCGGTACAGGCTGTCCTCGATCTCCTTGAGGGGCGTGATGTCAGAGATCGCCACCAGGAGCACCGCAGTGCCCTCCGAGTCTTGCCAGGGGGTTGACTCCAGGCTTGCCCAGAAGGATGGGGCCTGCGCCCGCAGCAGCCGCAGCTCCAACGCAGGCGAGGGAACGGTGGCTCCGAGCCGTCGCCGATAGTGGTAATAGACGGTCTGGTCCTCGGGGCTGATGAACTGGGAGAGCGGTCTCCCGACGAGCTTGCCCTGGGTCAGGCCCAGCAAGGAGGCCCACCTGAGGTTGGCCTCCAGGATCAGCCCGTGTTCGCTGAGGGTGCAGTAGCCCACCGGGGCCATCTCGTAGAGGTCGAAATACCGGGTCTTCGAGGCGTCCAGCTCCAGCTGCACCCGACGCAGCTCCTCGTTCTGCATCTCCAGTTCGATCTGGTGCACCCGGAGTTCCTGCAGAAGCCGGCGCAGCTCCGCAGGCGAGGCCTCGGCGCTGCTCCCAGCGGACCCGGCAGCGCTGGCGCTGGCCACTTCCTCCGCCCGGTGGCGCAGCTCTTTCAGCTTTTTTGGCTGGTCGTTCATGTCGCTCGTTTCAGGCCGTGGGCGCAGCAAGTGTGTGTCTGCCCCCTGCACTTGCAGCCAGATACCGCTCTTAAAATGGGCGTGAAGGCCCCTGGAAGGCAACAGGAAAGCTGAACCCGGGCCGTCAGGATCTTCCGCAGGGGGCCGCCTCCTCCATGAGCTTTCGTCCGTGGGGAATTCGATGAGGGAAACCCCTCGTTTTCACGGGTAGAAACCCGCGACCTCTTGAGGACCAGCACCTAAAGGACATTTAATAACAAGAGTTAGAAGATATTTCGTCAATCTTATACGTAGATGTACGCGTTGAGACTTGGGCCAGACAGGTCACCTTGGGATCGGAAGACGCCCTTCCCCTGAGGCCCCCTTGTCTGCGAACTCAAGCACCACTTCGAACGCCTACGCCGTGGACTTCTGGCGCAGCTGCATGAAGGCCACCGCGGCCTGCGCCACCTGTGCCGAGGCCGGGCGGCTGCAGAGTCCCCGGGGCCTCCGGGTCGAGGGGGCGAGCGCCGAGGCCCTTGGCTATGAGGCCAGGGCCGTGGAGGAGGGCCGGGAGTTCCGGATCTTCACCAACTCCATGAGCGAGTTCTGGGAGGATCTGCAGGAGCTCGACGGGCCCCGGCGGGTGGCCCTGGAGACCATGCGAGAGACACCGCACCTGACCTGGATGCTCCTGACCCAGCAGCCGGACGCCATCCTGGGCCTGCTGCAGAGGGCTCACAACCAGGCCCAGGCGGAGCAGTCCTCGCGACCCAGCGAGCGCGGCCAGCACTTTGTGCAGTGGCTGCAGAACTGGCTGGGTGGCGAGGCTCCGAAGAACCTCTGGCTGGGCACCACCGTCGAGGATGAGGACTTCGCCGGGGCGCGCATCAAGGGCCTGCTGAAGGTGCCGGCCGCCATGCGCTTCCTGTCCTCCGACCTCTGCAGCTCCAAGCCCGTCCTGGGGGACAGCTCCACCTTCTACCACTCCAAGGCCCGCGGGATCGTTCGCCGGTGGCCCGGCCCGGCCGGGCTGGAACAGTACTGCATCGAAACGTTGGCCATTGGAGGGGAATGACCTTGCCTCGCGCGACGGTTCAGCCGACCTACCTGATCATGAGCTTGGTCTACTTCGTCATGCCCTCCGTCACCTGGTTGGTGCTGGTGGGGCGGCGCAGCCAGTCCATTCACCTGTGGTTCTCGGGGAGCCTGCTCTTCGCTGCGGGCATCACCCTGTTGGGCGTGACGGGCCTGCTGCCGGCCCAGGCCACCATCGCCTTGGCCCAGGCGCTGCTCTTCTTCGGCAGCACCCTGCATCTCCAGGCCATCCGGTTGGAGCGAGGGCTGACCTGGCGGGCCTCCCGGGTCGTTGCTTTGGGTGTCTGCTATGTGGTGGTGTTGAAGCTTCTGCATCTCAATGTTGGGAGCGACACGCTTCGGATCGGGTTCGTGACGCTGGTCCAGGCCGTCCTTCTGTCAGGCATCACCTGGGCAGGTTGGCACTTCTGGGGCGGCAACAGGGATAGGCCGATCGAAAGACTGACCAGGGATTTGATCACGGCCAACCAGGAGCTGGCCTTCCAGACCTCGGTGAAAGGCAAACGCGCTGACGAGTTGATCGTTGCCAACAAGGAGTTGGCCTTCCAGACCTCAGAGAAGGCCAAACGCGCTGACGAGTTGGTCGTTGCCAACCAAGAGCTGGCCTTCCAGACCTCGGAGAAAGGCAAACGCGCTGACGAGTTGGTCGTTGCCAACAAGGAGTTGGCCTTCCAGACCTCAGAGAAGGCCAAACGCGCTGACGAGTTGGTCGTTGCCAACCAAGAGCTGGCCTTCCAGACCTCGGAGAAAGGCA
>CAIRAS010000435.1 GCA_903876615.1 uncultured Holophagaceae bacterium | reverse complement strand
GACGATCTGCTTGCCGGGGCAGAGGTCGTCCGTGAAGTAGATGCGGTCGACGTCCACGCCCATGGCCTCGGCCTTCTCGCGGCTGGCGGTGTTGGTGTCGACCTTGAGGCGACCCTGGATCTCGCCGTTCAGGCACTTCATGGCAGCGGCGGAGAGCACGCCCTCGGGGGCGCCGCCCGTGCCCATGACCGCGTGGATGCCCGTGCCGCTGACCGCGGCGCTGATGGCGGCGCTGAGGTCACCGTCGCCGATGAGCTGGATGCGGGCCCCGGTCTTGCGGATGTCGGCGATGAGCTGGGCATGGCGCTCCCGGTCCAGCACGCTGACGGTGATCTCAGAGACCAGCCGGTTGAGGGACTTGGCGATGATGGCGAGGGTGTCCCCCACGGGCGCGTCGAGGCTGACCTTGCCCTTGGCGGAGGGACCAACCACCAGCTTCTCCATGTAGAGGTCGGGGGCGTGCAGCAGGCCGCCCTGCTCCGTGGCTGCCAGCACTGCAATGGCGTTGGGTGAGCCCGTGGCGCAGAGGTTGGTGCCTTCCAGGGGATCCACGGCGATGTCCACGGCCGGGTTGTCGCCATCCAGGTCGGCGCCCATTCCCACCTTCTCGCCGATATAGAGCATGGGCGCCTCGTCGCGCTCACCCTCACCGATGACGATGGTGGCATCCATGCGGACGGACTCCATGGCCTTGCGCATGGCTTCCACGGCGAGCTTGTCGCTGTGCTTGCGGCGACCGTGGCCGATGGACGTGGCACAGGCGATGGCCGCCTCTTCAACCACCCGCAGGAATTCGAGCGACAGGGTCTGTTCCATGGGTTGAACTCCTGGGAAGGTGGGGTGGGGTAAAACTCAGGCCAGGCGGTTGACGCTCTGGCGGATCCAGTCGACGAAGGCTTCGGAGCCTGCCTCGACCGGGAACATCAGAATCTCGGGCACTTCGTAGGTGTGCAGGTCGGTGATCACTTCGGACACCTGGGGGAAGAGCTCGATGGTGGTCTTGATGATCAGCATGACCTCTTCGTCGAGGTGGGTCTCGCCCTTGAAGTAATAGTAACTTTTGACGCTGGGAATGATGTTCACGCAGGCGGCATAGGCCTGGTCCACCAGCGCGGCGGCGATGGTAAGAGCTGTCTCTTCGCTTCCGCAGGTGGTGACGATGGTGCAGACGTCGCTCATCGAGTGAACTCCCCGCCCGGCGGGCGGAACTCCTCATTGTAGCTTGGGATACCTTGCGCCGCAGGTCACGAAACGGGGAGAGCTATCGGGATCTTCGGGATCCTGGTCTGACCAGGGGTGAAAGAAACGGGCCCCGCCCCAGACAGACGTGGCGCCTCGGGCGGTCTCCGCCTGACGCAGGCTCCCCCGGAGCCTGCTCCCGCGCGCCGCAGCGCGTGGAGTCGGAGCCTCCTCGGAGGTCCGAATCCGCTCGCCCGCCGGGGGTTGGCCCGCTCTCTAGTATTCGGCGACGTCCCACCAGGGCAGTGACTCGAACCGCGTCCAGCTGCGCTGTCCGCCGGCCTTGTTCGGCGCCACATCTAGTGGCGCCTCGGCAAGCCTCCGCCTGACGCAGGCTCCCCCGGAG
>CAIRAS010000434.1 GCA_903876615.1 uncultured Holophagaceae bacterium | reverse complement strand
GGGTTGGGCAGCGGCATGACCCAGCCTTCCCGCTGGAGGTCTTCCAGGAGGGTCCAGGCCGCCTGATAGGGATCTCCGGAGGCGCCGCCCAGGACCTCATCCCGCAGCCGGGCCTGGTAGGGGATGAGGTCCGGGTGGAAGACGCCAGCGAGGCCCGCGTCCTCCTGGAAGAGGCGCAGGAGCAGAGCCTCGGGGTGGGCGTGGCCGATGCTCACGACGCAGAGGGCGACGCCATCGTCGCCTTCCCTGGCGCCCGCCGCCTGCAGCCGATCCCGATAGGGCTCCAGCAGGGCGGCATCCGCCCCAAGCCCCACCGAGCGCACAGCCACCGGCGCCGCCAGGCGATCTGGCACCGGACCTTCCTGGGCCTGCGGGCACAGGAGGCGAGGTCCCTCGTGAGGCAGCCAGGGCAGGAACCGCTCATGGTCGGGCTCGTCCCTTACCCAGTGGTGCAGCAGGTTCAGGCAGGGATGGTGCAGGCCCGCGCCAGGCCCCACCCACAGCAGACACTGGACCTCCTGACGACGGCTGGCAGGCTCGCGGAGGCCCTTCTCCCAGGACGCGGCCTCCACCTCAAGTTCGGTCCCCAGTCCCGCCAGGAAGTCCGGCAGCGCGGGATAGGGAGAAGGCAGCCGCAGTTCCACCCCTTCCGGTGTGAGGCGAATGGCCAGCCCCGGGAAGCAGGCTGGCAGGGGACCGGCCTTCAGGGTCTCCAGCAGGGTGAGCCGGTGACCTTCCTTCTGCAGGGACCGCTGCAGTTGGAACTGCCAGACCTGACCGACCGCATCACAGGACCAGGCTTCCAGCGCCGAGGACTCGGCCCGGCCCAGGGCATCCTGCTCCAGGAGCAGGAGCCAGAGCCTTCCCTCGGCATCCCTGCGCCCCGCAGGGCTCGGCGTGACCCGCTTGGCCCTCGCCAGGCGAACCCGCCGCTGCGCCCGCGCCCAGGCAACCCGGTGCCAGACCGTGTCGGACGCCTCCCGGCAGAGGATTCCGCGCGCCAGTCCCTCGGAGGTGAGCCGTTGGTAGGCCTCGCTGCGGCGGACCGTCTGGTGCCGGGCGAGGATGGCCCAGATCTCGTCCATGTTCGCTTCGCTGATGCGGGCCAGATCCTCGCCGACCCCGCCCAGATGGCTGCCCGCCCGTGCCAGCCGCTTCTGCTCCGGTACGAGCTTGGCCTCCACCCCCCACTGCCGGCCATGGGCCGATTCCAGAGCCGCAGCGCGCTCGCCGACCTCGCGGAGGGACAGCTCCGCGCGCTCACTGGCCTGCCGGACCTGATCCACCAGCCCGAGGTGATTCTCCAGGGAGCGTTCCAGGTCATGGCTCTGCGCATCCAGGTGACTCGCCATGCGGAGGAGCTCATGGGTGCAGGCGAGCATCTTCACCGTGACTTCCTGGAGATCCCAGAGACTCATGGTCTCCCGCTCGAGTCCCTGCTGGTGGCGGTTCAGGGACTGCTCGAGCTCGGAGGCGCCCTGTGCCGTCTGATCTGCCAAGGAGCGGAGCCGAGTCCCGATGGCAGCCAGGCCGGCGCTGCCTCCGCCCTGCTGGGCCAGGATCGCCGCGTTCACCGCGAGCAGGCCCGTCTGATGAGCCACCTGGTCCAGTCCCTTCAGGTTCGCCTGGGCCCCGCTGAAGGCGCGGATACGCTGCTGGGCCTCCTCCCGGAAGGTCTCGATCCGGCGGGTCAGCGCCTCGGTCTGGTCCCGGACCCCGTCCGCGGCCTGCCGGAATCGCACGAAGGACTCCTGGCGAGCCTGGGTCTCCTCCAGCAGCCGGGGGGTGTGGGCCACCAGACCCCGCATGGCCAGAGTCAGGTGTGCCCCCTGCCGAAGCCCGGTGTCGGCAAGGCTCCCCAGGGCGTCCTCTTCCCGCCGCAGCCGCGGGAAGGTGTCCCGGAGCTCTTCCAGATGCACCTCGAAGTGCTCCAGGCTCGCGCAGACCTGCCCCAGGGTGGCGCGGAAGGCCTGCCCCTGCAGCCGGTGCTGGTCGGCCCTGAGCCTCTGGTTCAGCTCGACGTGGTCAGGGTGGGTGCCGCCTTCCAGGGCTGCCTTGAGTTCCTGGCCGAGGGCCTC
>CAIRAS010000433.1 GCA_903876615.1 uncultured Holophagaceae bacterium | reverse complement strand
TTCCCTCGATGCCGGTTCTCAGCGTGCGTTCCAGGGCGGGTGCCCAATAGGGGGAGTGCGGTCCCGGAAGCTGGGCAGTCGTGCCCTCCGATAGGGCCCGGTCATAGACATCAAGCGCGGTGCCGCCGATGAACCAGAAGGACAGCTCAGGGTTGCTGTGGAGGTCCTTGTAGATGGCCTCGGCCGCCGGGAGGACCTTTTCGATCTCGGTGGACAGTGACTGGACAAAGTGGGTCATGGCAATGCTCCTTGCTTGATCTGAGGCTCGGAACGAGGGGGGTAAGGTCTGGCCAGCGCCATGCAGGCCGTGGGCCCGGGCTCGAAGGAGAGGCGGCCTCCCCTCCAGGAGGAGATCCCTGGAGGGGTCGTGCGCGCCTGCGGTCGCCGCGTCTAGAACTTGAGGCGGAGCCCCACACCAGCGGTCTCGTTCGAGTGGAAGGGCAGGCCGGCATTGGGCCCTCCCTTGGCGTAGACGCCCATGTAGGCCACGTAGGCGTCGAGCCGCTTCGTGAACTTGTAGTCGAGAATCCCGGAGGAGTAGGTGGTGTTGCCGGCGCTCTTGCCAGAGAGCGTCGCGGGCGCGCCGGAGTAGTCATCCTGCTTCACGTAGTAGCAACCCAAATAGAGCGTCAGCTTGTTTGTGAAGTCATAGTTGCCACCACCCCAGGAGACGTGCAGCTTCTTGGTGCCGGTGGTGTAGGGCGCATAGTTCCAGCTACCGACAACCTGGCCGAAGAGGCTGGTCAAGGCCTTGTCCTGGTCAGGATGGCTGGGGTTCTTGTAGCTCATCTCCTCGTGGCCGGCCTTCAGGACCAGTTGGCCGAACGAGTACTTGGCCGCCACCAGGAAGGCGGAAGTATCGAAGGCTGAGCAGGAGATGGTCCCGAGCGCCTGGGTCCCGCCGGGGTTCGAAACACTGAAGGCATCCTTGAAGCCCATGTAGCTGGTCTGGATTCCAAAGGGCCCATGCTCATAGCCGAGATTGATCTGATACCCCGTCTGAGCGCTGCTGGCCCCCGCGATGCCCCCAAACTTGTAGAGGACACCCGCGTTCCAGTCCCCTACCTTCACCTTGTATTTGATGCTGCTGTCCACGCGGGAGTTGTCGGTGGCCCCACCGCCGCCGTAGGATCCCGAAAAGCCCAGGGGGCTGAATACCAGGGCCGTAAGGAGTGGATCGTAGGGCACGAGGATGTCAATCCCGATGCTGTTGTTGCGCCCGAAAGTCAGGGTGCCGTATTTGTCCGAGGAAAGACCCACGTAGCTGGCGCGGTTGAAGATCTGGCCGTCGACCGAGGAATCACCCGCCCAGTTGGGCCCCGTGAGTCGGTTCTGGGCGAGCCCCACCGCTGAGTTGCCGGTGGTCCCGGCGTTGATCACGAACCCCGATTCCAGGACCAGGATGGCCTTCCAGTTCTCGGAGACCTTGAAGCTGCCCGCGATGCCCCAGCGGGACATGGAGAGGCCCCCGCTGATCATGCCCGTAGCGCGTTCCTTTCCAAACACAACCACGGGAGCCGTATCGCAGACCAGATTGGGATCGAAATTGAGACTGTGGGAGGTTGTGCCGATGCCGACGTCGATGGTGGCATACACGCCGACATTGAGATTGTCGGATCCGATAGAGAGTTCCTTCGCAGGCGTCTGAGCCATAGCGGGCAGGCCGGCACAGAGGGCCAGGATCGAGAGGGCGTAGCGGTTCATGGGGGACTCCAGAGAGCTAATGGGAAAGGGGTTGAACGGATGGGGAGCTGCAGTGCGGGGAAGAAGGAACTACTTCTTCTTGCCCGGTGCCAGGAAGAAGGACACCGCCGAGGCCGTGACGGCGGCGACGAGGCCGAAGCCGATGCTGTACTGAGCCGCCAGGTGGATGCTCTTGGTGCTCTGCAGCACCGCGCCGAAGATGGCCAGGTGGATGGCGATGCCGAAGGCGCCGCCCAGGGAGCTGCCCATCTTGAAGATGCCGCCCGCCAGGGCCGCCTTCTCCGCAGGCGCTTCCCCAATGGCCACGGTCGTGGCCGGAGTCATGAACAGACCGAGGCCCACTCCCAGGGAGGCAAGGCCGAAGAACACGAGGGTGAAATAGACCGTGTTGCTCACCACGAAGGTGCAGGACAGGGGCACAACCAGGCCGATCATACAAAGGCAGCCGAGCACCATGGGGAACCGGGGGCCCATGCGCTGGCCGACCTTTTCGCCGACACGCATGAGGGAGAGCACCGCCGTGGCGTAGCCCAGCGTCAGGAGGCTGGCCTGCATGGCCGTCAGGCCCCGACCCTTCTGGAGGTAGATCATGATCACGACAAGCACGCCCAGGCCCGAGTTGACGAATAGGTTGGCGATCACGGCGCCGGTGTAGGCGCGGCGGTTGAACAGGCTGAGGTCGGCGATGGGGGCCTCATGGCGCTTCTCATTCGGCACGAAGATCGCCAGCATCAGGGCGAAGAGCCCCAGGCATCCGAGGGAGGTCATGCTGGTCCAGCCCCAGGCCTTGCCCTTGGCGATGAAGAGGTTCAGGGCCAGGAGGCCGATGATGAGGGCCGAGAAACCGATGATGTCGAAGGGGCGCTTGCCGGTGCTGATGGCCTTCCGTTCCGGCGCGGTGCGGAGCAGGACGAACGAGACCAGGATGCAGGGCACGGCCAGGAGGAAGGCCCAGCGCCAGCCCACTTGGGTGGCCATGATGCCGCCGAAGAGGCTGGAGAAGCTGGCGCAGCCGGCGGTGGAGAGGGACCAGTAGGTGATGGCCCGGGGGCGGTCCTCATCGTTGTAGTAGACCTTCACCAGGCCGAGGGTGGCGGGCATGACGATGGCCGCGGACAGACCCAGGAAGAAGCGGCCGGCCACCAGGGGCCAGATGCTGGGGGCCAGACCGCACAGGAGCGCACCGATCAGGCCCAGCGCGAGGCCGATCCGGGTCAGGCGCATGCGCCCAAACTGATCGGCGAGGCCGCCCATGGGCATCATGCAGATGCCCGCCGTCAGGCCGGCCATGCTGACCGCCAGCGACAGGTTGGGATCGGCCACGCCCAGGGCCAGGTTCAGCTCTCGGGCGATGCTCGGCACCATGGGATTCATCGACAAGGCGAACAGCCAGTAGATGGACACGCCAATGCACATGCCGAAGAGCACGCTGGGCGGACATTTATAGGGCGTGGTCGGTGCGGCACCGATCGAGGTAGGAGTGCTGCTCATTAGTGACTCCTTAGTAATCTATTTAGGCCAGACCAAGTCCGGGCGCTGGAAATGCCCGGAGTGGACGCGGTCCAGATCGACCAGGGCCCGAGGGGGAAGGGAATTCCGTAAAAGACCTGTAGGGCTGTATTGAGGCGTTGGTATTCGTTGAGGGAATTCTGGAGAATCCAAATGCATCGAAAAAGCCACATTTTTCGGTAACCTGAACACCAAAAGAGTTCAGCCCCACCCCGGAGGAACCATGAAACTGCATCAGCTCCAGGCGTTCATGGCGGCCGTGGAGACCGGCAGCATCCGGGGCGCGGCCCGGCAGATGAACCTGTCCCAGTCGGCCCTCACCAAGGCCCTCCGGGAGTTGGAGCTGGACCTGGACGCGTCCCTGATCCATCGGAGCGTCCGCGGGATCCACCTCACCGACGACGGCGCGCGCCTGCTAGCGCGCGCCAAGCTGATCGTCCGTCAGGCGGATCTGGCCCGGAGCGAGATCCGCCAGATGCAGGGCGTGGACGAGGGGTCAGTCTCCATCGGTGTCACTCCGCTGGTCGCCCTCACCGTGCTGCCCCATGCGGTGGCCGCCTTCCGGAAAAAATTCAAGAACGTCCGTCTGCATGTGGTGGAGGGGCTGGAAGGCATCACCCTCCCCGGGATCCGGCAGGGGAAGCTGGACTTCGGGATCATGATCATCGCCGGGGATCACGTGGGCGAAGACCTGGCCTTCGAGCGCTGGTTCCGGGCCCGAAACGTCGTGGCCATGCGCGAGAGTCACCCGCAGGCCAAGGCCCGGAAGCTGCTTGAACTGGTCGACGTGGAGTGGCTGGCGACGAGCTTCGGGACCCACGGCCTTGGGACCAAGCTCATGGGCTATTTCACCGAAGCCGGACTCCCCCCTCCCGAGCGAGTGCTCCGCTGCGAGTCGGTGC
>CAIRAS010000432.1 GCA_903876615.1 uncultured Holophagaceae bacterium | reverse complement strand
CCGGAGGATGGTGGGGGTGCCGTTCACGGTGCGGCTGAAGTCAGCCTCGGCCTTCTCCAGCTTGATGTCCATGATGATGGTGCCCTCGTTGGTGATCTGGGGCGTGACATCCAGCTGCAGGTTCGCGTCGATGAATGCCACGGTGATGGCGCCGCCCTGGGCTCCGCCCTGCTGGGTCGGATAGGGGATCTTCTCGCCGCTCAGGATCGTGGCCTTCTTGTTGTTCTGGGTGACGATCTTGGGCGAGGACACGATCTTCACGGTGCCTTCGCTCTCGAGGGCCTGCAGGACTGCGTTGATGCTGAACCGGTTGCTCAGGAAGGACAGCCAGAGCTCTCCGGCGGGGGCGGCCAGGGAGGTGACCCCATCCTTGCCAGGATTCCAGCCGATGGCACCCAGCTGACCGGAGGCCGGCTTGCTGAGGCCCGTGGTGCCGTTCCAGAAGGGGGCCGTGGTGCCCACCCAGGGCGTCGTGGTGCTGGTGGTGCCGCTGCTGGTCAGGGCCACATCTCCACTGTTGGAGGTGGGCCACTTGACGCCGAACTGGCGCTGCCAGTCCTTGTTGGCCTCGACCACCCGGGCTTCGATCTGCACCTGCTGGATCTGTACGTCGAGGGTCTGGATCAGGTCCTCGATGACCGGGATGCGGTGCGGCAGATCCGTGATGATCAGGGTGTTGGTGCGCTCATCCAGAATGGCGGAACCGCGCTTGGAGAGGATGTCCTTGAGGATCTTCTGGACCTCGCCGACCTTGGCGTAGGAGAGGGGACGCGTGATGGTCTGCAGCTCCCCGGCCAGAGCCCTGATCTCATCGAGCTTCTTGCGCTCTTCCTCTTCCTTTTGGAGCTTGTCCACCTTGGCCACGCGGAGCACGCCGTTCTGGATCTCTTTGCCCAGGCCTGCGTGCTTCAGGACCACGTCGAGGACCTGATCCCAGGGGGTGTCCGTGAACTTGAACCCGAAGTTCCCCTGCACGTCAGGGTCCATGACCAGGTTGAGCTTGCCGGTTTCCGCCAGGATCCTGAGGAAATCCCGGATCTCAGTGTTCTGTAGGTCGATGGTGATCTTGGACCCGGTGTATTTGGTCTGGCTCTCACCCAGGGTGCGGCTCGAGGACCGGACCGGAGCGGCCGCTCGGGGCTTCTCGGGCTCGGGGACCTGCACCGCGTCCGGGGTGGCGACCGGCAGGGCCGTGACCGTGGCCACCTGAGGCAGCAACTGGAAGGCACCGCCTACCGCAGGGAGCGGCGCCAGGGGCTTCAGGGCTACCACCTTCGGCTCGG
This sequence comes from uncultured Holophagaceae bacterium, assembly GCA_903876615.1. The sequence continues at coordinate 7,960 of CAIRAS010000432.1, read as the reverse complement.
CAATGGCAGGGGCCACCGGCGCTTCCACGGGCGGCGGCACAGCCTTCGCGACCACAATCGGGGCGGGCTCAGGTGCGATCACGGGCGCAGGAGCAGGGGCCGGGGCCACCTCAACCAACGCCAATACCGGGGCGGGAGCGGGTGCCGGAGCCATCTCAAACGACGCCAACAGCGAGACGACCTCGGATGCGGTCGCCTGGGTCGTCACAGGGGCCTGGGGACGACTGGTGGTCTCCAAGCGTGCCTGCACCCGACCTTCACCGGGCGTCAGGAGCAGCTCAATGCCTTCAGGCGTGACCTCCACCAGGACCTGGGTGCCGGCAGCGACCTCTAGGACCATCCGGGTCACGGGCTTGGGCGCCGGAGCGAACTGGGCGAGCCGGACCTTCTGGATCAGAGGATGCGTCAGCAGGTTCAGATCCTGGCGGGTGACCGCCGTGCCCCGGTCAATGCCGGGCAGGTCCAGCACCACACGGGCGGGATTGGGCAACACCTGGACCCCAGGCTTGGAGGTCAGCCCAGCCACGCGGAGCAGGACCTTGGCCCCGGCCCCATCGGCCTGAAGTGCGGCGGACATCAGGGTGGCCTTGCGGGCGGCCGTCTCCAGGACAGGAGCGGCATGGAGGGACCCCGGGTGGATCCCCGCCAGGACCACGCCCCCTGCGACCAGCAAGGAACTCAGGCGAGCATTCATCGTTTACCCTCCTCACGCTTGAACGTCTTCGTGACAGTGCGGAAAATCGAACGGTTGGTCGTGTTCAGTTCCCACTGATGGAACGTGATCGACTTTTCACTGATGGCGGTGATCTCCGCGTCCCTGAACCGGTGACCAACGGGCAGCCAGCGGACGTTGCCGCGGCTGTCCGAGACGATCGCGAAGTTCTTGCCATCCTTGCGAATCATGCCCTTGACGGCGATGTCATCCAGGATGTCCTGGGCATCAACGGGGCGCTCATCTCGCGGAGCGGAGAACGGATCCCGCTGAATGGAGGGCTTGTAGGGCGTGGCCTTGATGATGCCCACATCCTCGACGGGAGCTACGGCGGGGGCGGGAACCGGCGCCGGGCCCTTCGAAGCCTGCGCGAGCAGGACGGAACTGAGGAGCAGGGTGAGAGAGAGGGTTCGTCGGGTCATAGGCGGCCTCAGTCCTCCTTGCCAGCAGCGGCCGGGGCCGCAGCGGGCTTCTTGACAGGTTCAGCCGGGGGAGGTTCCGGATTGTAGACGAAAGCGCTGATGGTGCACTTCACCGTGGCGGGGTAAAGGGAGCGGACGTCAGCCTTTCGGGTGAACTCGATGTTCGAGACATTGATGGTCTTGTCGTAGCCCGATACCAGGGAGGCGAACTGTCCGAAGGTGTGGTACCCCACGCGGAACTCGAACTCCACAGGCTTCTCGGTGTAGTAGGCGTCCTTGCGTTCGGGCTTCAGGGAGAAGGCGACCTGGTCGATGCCTGCGTCGTCGGCCAGTTTCTTGATGCGATAGGGAATCTCGCCGTAGTCTGTGTCGGAGGGCATGATCTTGATCAGTTCCTCGATGCGCTTGTCCTGCTTGGCGACCTCTTCCCGCAGTTTTTCGTAGCTCGACTTGAGGAGCTTGCCCTTGTCCACCTGGGCCTGGAGGTTGCGGTTCTCGGCGTGGAGTGCCTCGAGGTCAGTTCGCTTCCCGCCGAGGTAGAAGTAGACCAGCCCGGTCAGGATGATGCCGACCAGTGCGCCCAAGCCAATCTGTTTCTGAAGTTGGGGATTCATGGCCTACCTCAGACGGCGTTCTGGAGTTCGAAGGAGATGGTGAATTCGAAGGCGCCGTTGGCCCCCCGTTTCGCGCCCGGGTAGGCGATCTTCTTGAACCAGCGGGTTCTGGACTGCAGGTTGCCATAGAAGGCGTTGATGGCCTCGAAGTTACGCCCCTCTCCTTCAATGGTCACCTGCATGCCCTTCTGCGAGACCCGCTTGAACCACACATCGTCGGGCAGACTGTTGGCCAGTTCCTCGAGGAAATGCACCGGCAGGGCCTGTTGGCGCTTGAGGGTGGTCATCACCTCTTCCTTCTTCTGAAGGGCTTCCTTCTTCTCCCGGAACTTCTTCTCGAGGGCGATGTACGGCTCGTACTGCTTCCGGTCAAGTTCCAACTCCGCCTTCTTCCGCTCGGCCTTGGTGACCTCGTTGTTCAGCCACAGGAAGTAGATTCCGCCGAGGGCAGTGAAGGCTAGGCCCACCACCACGCCGGCGATGGGCAGGCTGGAGCGGCTGCTGCCTTCACCGGTGTAGATCTGGGCCGGTTCGGCGGCGTTCTTGTCACCGCCCTTCTTGCCCCCGGTCTGGGTCAGCGCATCACCGAGCAGGTTGATCTTGATCATCGGTCCCCCACTTGGCGCATGGCCAGCCCGACAACGACCGCCGCAGCGCCGCCAATGTCCCGGACCGTCACGGGATCCTCAGTGCGTCCATCGACCTCAATGAGCGAGAAGGGATTGAACCGTTCCACCGCCACGCGCAGCCGATCACCAAGGATTTCCAAGAGCCCATAGGACATGGAGCCCCCTCCGGAGAGCAGGACCCTGTCGAGGCGGTCCACCTTGAAGCTGCTCTTGAAGAAGTCGAGGGTCCGGGTGAGCTCGTCGGCGAAGGCGTCGGAGACGGCGTTGATGGAGGGATGGACTTCCTCGGGCTCCCGCCCTTCGGCGGTCTGGTTGCGCTTCAGAAGCTCGGCAGCCTCCCGGCTCACACCCCAGTCCTCCATGAGCTTCTCAGAATAGCGGCTGCTGCCCCAGGCCATGTCCCGCCAGAAGACCGACTTCCCACCCACCATCATGGTCAGGTTGGTGAAGGTAGCCCCCATGTTCACCAGGGCCACCACTTCATCCCGATTGCCACCGGAGGTGTTGATTTCATAGGCATTCTGTACGGCAAACACATCGACGTCCACGACCTTGGGCACACAGCCGGCCTGGGCGACACAGCTAACATAGGCCTCGAGTTTGTCTTTCCGGCAAGCCACAAGGACCACATCCATGTTGCCGTCGTTCGCCCGCTCCTCGATGAGGTAGTAATCCAGGGCGTAGGAGTCCAACCCCTGTCCCGCGGGGAAAAAGCTCTCGGCTTCCCAGCGGACCGACTCGGCCAGCTCGGCTTGGCTCATGAGAGGAAAAGTCACTTTTTTAACCATCACCTGCTGGCCTGACACCGAGATGGCAACTTCCTTGGCCTTGATCTTCTGTTCCGAAAGCACCTGACGGATAGCTGACGCAACCGCGTTGCTATCCATGATGTCGCCATCCACGATGGCGTCGGCCGGAAGGGGCACCAAGCCCAGCTTCTGGAGCCGGTAGCGGGCATTGGCCCCCTTGCCGACCAGCTGAAGCTCGCACACCTTCACCGAACTTGAGCCAATGTCCAAGCCGACAAGGCTCTTGGTTTTGCTACCGAAAAGGCCCACCGGATGCCTCACTAGGAGAAATAAACTATAAAGGAAGGGTAGCGTCGGAATGAACTAGGTCAAGGTTAACTATCGATGTTAGATCACACTTATTTAGAATCAAGCCCCACCAGAATGGCTGTGATATTGTCATCCCCCCCATGCTCTCTTGCTACCAAAACCAATGATTCCACAGCACTTTGAAGGTCTTTCGAGGTCCTGACGATCTCCCAGATCTGCTTGTCGGCGATCATTCCCGACAGGCCGTCCGAGCAAAGCAAGAGTTGCTCCGAAACCGAGAGCTGGAATTCCTGGACCTCCACATCCAGGTCGCCGCCATTGCCGAGGGCCTGGGTGATGACATTCCGGAAGGGGTGGACCCGGGCCTCCGAGGGCGTAAGGACCCCATTGGCCACCTGTTCCGCGACCCAGCTGTGGTCCCGTGTCACCTGACGAATGCCCTCGGGGCCGAGGATGTAGGCCCGGCTGTCCCCCACATGAGCAAGGGTCACCCGGGCGCCGTGGAATAGACCAGCGACAACCGTAGAGCCCATGGTCTCCCGCTCAGGATTCCGCCGGATATCCTCGGCGATAGCCTGATCGGAGAGCAGGAACGAGACCTTCAGCCGGTTCCCGTCGTAGCTGAGGGCAGGATCGTATTCCACAGGCCAGGTTCGGTCCTTCTCCAGGGTCTCCCCTACGAATCGCCCGACGGTTTCCACGACGATCTGGCTGGCCACCTCTCCTGCAGCGTGGCCACCGAGTCCGTCAGCCACCACAAAGAGGCCCAAAGCGGGATCAGACAGCAGGCTGTCCTCGTTGTGTTTTCGGACACAACCGACATCAGTGACACCTGCAGCGAAAATCCCCATGGTCAACCCTTCCCCGTCAATCGGCCCCACAGGCTCTTGAGTTGATCAATGGCACCCGGGGGCTCTTCGGGGGCCCCCCGCTTCGGCGCTGAGCCAGGGGAAGCGGAGGCCCCCTTGGCACGCCGATCAAGGGCACGCAGCTTCGGATTATTGGGGGCGAGCTCCCGGGCCAGCTGGAGGTGGCCCTGGGCTCGGGCGGCAAGCCCAAGCGTCTGGAAGTGCTGAGCCAGTCGGATGTGGCTCTCGACATCCCGAGGGGCGAGCCGCACGGCCGTCTCCAGGGCTTTCACGGCGGCGCGGAGGTCCCCGCCCTCCCGCTCCAGGATGGACGCCAGCAGAGCGTGGTACTGGGGTTTCGTCCCATCGAGCCGGATCGCGTAGTGGATGAGGGCGCGGGCCTGATCCACCTTGCCGTCATCGAAGGCCGTCCGGGCCATGGCGGCCCAGTCCTCTGGGCTCCGTTCCTGGGCCAGCTCTGGCTCCGGCGCCGCACTGGACGGGGACTTGGGCAGCTGCTGCTGAAGCTGGAGCCGTCGGGCCGGATCTTTCAGCATACTGAAGGCTTCCGCCAGTTCCCGGAACCGTGCCTCCGCCTCGGCCTTTTCTTCTCCCATGAAGCGGTCCGGGTGCCAACGCTTGGCCAGCCGATGGTAGGCGGCTTTGATGTCCTCGGGCGAAGCATCGGGCGAGATTTCCAGGACGTTGAATGGGTTCATCGGATTCCAGGGTGCGCCCAAAACCCGTTCAAGGCAGGGGCGGCGGAGATCAGGGGGCTTGAGCAAAGGATCTTAGCTCAGTTTTTGCCTCTAGGTAGTGGTACATACGTCGGTCCGTCTTCCGACGCTCAGGAAACCGGTGTCTCGGGCTGGAAGGGATGCGGTCGAAGTGGCACAGTAGAAGGCTCTGGAGGAGTGGGCATGGGGTTGGGCATGGCGGTGGACTGGCGCGAAGGCCTGGATGCCGGCGACCTGTCCTCCGAAGCCCTGGTCCGAGCCTCCTTCGAGCGCATGGCCCGCCTGGAGGGCCAGCTGAATGCGGTCCTTTCGAGGGAAGAAGGCCTGAGCCTCGAGCTCGCGCGGCAGGCTGACCGCCGGCTGCGGGCCGGGGAGCGGTCCCCGGTCCTCGGCCTGCCCGTGGTTCTCAAGGACAACCTGAACTGGACCGGGGTGCCCATGTCCTGCGGGTCGCGCGTGCTCAAGGGCTATCGGGCCCCCTATGACGCCACGGTGGTACGCCGCCTTCTGGAAGCGGGGGCTGTGCCCGTGGCCAAGGCGAACATGGACGAATTCGCCATGGGCTCCAGCGGGGAGTACAGCGCCTTCGGGCCGACGCGCAACCCCTGGGACACCAGCCGGGTGCCCGGCGGCAGCAGCAGCGGCTCCATCGTGGCGGTGGCGGCAGGCTACGCGCCCCTGGCCCTGGGCAGCGACACCGGCGGCTCGGTGCGGCTGCCGGCCTCCTTCTGCAATGTGACCGCCCTCAAGCCCACCTACGGCGTCCTCAGCCGCTACGGACTCACCGCCATGGCCTCCAGCCTGGACCAGGTGGGTCCGGTGGCCGCCAGCGCCGCAGGCATCGCCTTGGCGTTCCACACCATGGCCGGCAGGGATCCCCTGGACAGCACCTCCGTGGACCTGCCCGGACGCGAGCGCCTCCTGCCGCTCGTCCCCGCGAACCTCCGGGGTCTGCGCATCGGCGTCCCTGCGGACTACTTCGGCGAGGGCCTGGAGACCGGCTCCCGGCAGCTCCTGGAAGCGGCCCTCCAGGCCTTCGCAGAGCAGGGCGCCGAGCTTCGCGAGGTCCGCCTGCCCCATACCCGCTATGCCATCGACACTTACTACCTCCTCTGCACCAGCGAGGTCTCCAGCAATCTCAGCCGCTTCGACGGGGTTCGGTTCGGTGACCGGGCCGACGCCGGGACGCTGCCCGGGATGATCTCCGAAACCCGGGATGCCGGGCTCGGGGACGAGGTGAAGCGCCGGATCCTGCTTGGCACCTTCTGCCTCTCCAAGGGCTACTACGACGCCTTCTACCTGAAGGCCCTCAAGGCCCGCACCCTCATCGCCCAGGACTTCGACCAGGCCTTTGCCGCCGTGGACCTGCTCGCCACCCCCGTCAGCCCCGGGGTGGCCTTCCCCTTCGGGGCCCGCACGACCGATCCCCTGGCCATGTATCTGGCAGACGCCTACACCGTGCCGGCCTCCCTGGCGGGACTGCCCTGTCTTTCCATGCCTGCGGGTTTCACCGCGGGGCTGCCCGTCGGCATCCAACTCATCGGGCCGGCCCTTTCGGATGTCAAGCTGCTGGAGGTGGCCCATGCCTTCCAGTCCCTCACCCGCCACCACCTCCAGACCCCTCCCCTGCCTGCCTAGGAGCACCCCATGGCCTTCGACGTTGTCATGCCCCAGATGGGCGAGAGCATTGCTGAAGCCACGGTGCTCAAATGGCACAAGCAGGCCGGCGACGCCATCGTGAAGGACGAGACCCTTTACGAGATCAGCACGGACAAGGTGGACGCGGAGATCCCTGCCCCGGCCACCGGCACGCTCCTGGAGATCCTGGTGGACGTGAACCTCACGGTGCCCGTGGGCACGGTGGTGGCCCGCATCGGGGACGCCTCGGAGAAGCCTGCCGGCGCAGGCGCACCGTCCCTGACGCCCACGGCGCCACCGGCAGCTGCCGCGCCGGACGCCGCCGTCCAGCCGGGAGGCATCGAGGACGCGAACAGCCTGGAGGACCGCCTCCGCACCAAGAGCAGCCCCCTGGTGCGGGAGATGGCCCGCCAGCACAGCATCGACCTCAGCCGGCTCCAGGGCACTGGCCAAGCCGGACGGGTCACGCGGGAAGACCTGGAGGCCCACCTGGCCGGCCAGACCGCCGCGGCAACAGCCCCCACCGGCATCGCGCCCATCCTGCCCGCGGTGCATGATCCCTCCGCACCGACCATGGGCCTCCTGCCCGCCCTGGCCATGCCACCGGCCCCCGCCCTGCCCGCCTTTGCCCCTGGCGAGCGCGTGAAGGTGGAGCCCATGAGCCGCATGCGGAAGGTCATCGCCGACGGCATGGTCGCCAGCCGCCGGACCTCGGCCCATGTCTATACGGTCTTCGAGATCGACATGACCCGGGTCGCGCAGCTGCGCAACAAGCACAAGCAGGCCTTCGAGACCCAGTTCGGCACCAAGCTCAGCTTCCTGCCCTTCGTGATGATGGCTGCCTGCAAGGCTCTGCGGGCCTATCCCGTCGTCAACGCCTCCGTGGACGGCGACACCATCGTCTACAAGCAGGATATCAACCTTGGCATCGCCGTGAGCCTGGACTGGGGCCTCATCGTGCCCGTCGTGCGCAACGCCGACATGATGAACCTGGGCGGGCTGGCCCGCAGCCTCAACGACCTGGCCGAACGGGCCCGCGCCAAGCAGCTCAAGCCCGACGAGATCAGCGGGGGCACCTTCACCATCACCAATCCCGGTGTCTACGGGGACACCTTTGGCCTGCCCATCATCAACCAGCCCCAGGTGGCCATCCAGGGCGTAGGCGCCATCGTGAAGCGGCCGGTGGTGGTCACCGGCCCCGATGGCACGGACTTCATCGCCATCCGGCAGATGATGTTCAGCAGCCTGGGCTTCGACCACCGCATCATCGACGGCGCCACCGGCGACCTGTTCATGGCCTTT